>JAYGDH010000251.1:0-54711 GCA_046583055.1 Pirellulaceae bacterium
ACGTCGAACCTGAAGACCAACGGTTGCACCGGGTTCAACTTTACCTTCGACGAGCAGGATCAATACCAGTCCGCAAACTCCAATTCCGTCATGGGCGGTCGGATCAGCACCTGCCAGGTTGCTGTACGCTGCATGGGGACAGGGAACATGTTTTACGGCCAGGTGCTGGAGAGTGATCAAGTTGGTTACTTATTTGATGTCCCGCCGGGTCGGCTCAAGGATCAGCAACTGGGGATCAGCAACGATATCATCGGCTGTTACTGTGAATACGTGGCCAAGGTGATCGTGCAAAAACATGCCAGTTGCTACCTGAATGCCCTCCTCACGATGGTGACCGGCTACGAGCAGGTATTCGAGGCAGTGAATACGAAGAATTGTATCGTGATTACCTCGCATGATGGCAGCCTGCCGGCATCCCGCAGCATGGTAGATCGCCGGATCGATTTCAAGCAGTTGGTGCCTCCGCAGGCTCCCTGATGTGGTTGTTATTTGACGGCCGACGACATGGAGTTATATACTCAAGCAGTTAGTTGTGAATTCCTGGATGATGAACGGAGGTCACTGGACCATGAGGCGATTGATTCTTGGTGTGCTCGTTATGACAGGTGTCGCGGTAGCCGGTGCAGCTGAATTTGCTGCACCCGTTCGGTTGTCCGGTGGCGGACAGGCGATACGCGTGGAAAGTCCCGGTTATGCCGCACCCTGTTGGGCGGACGTTGATGGTGACGGGAAAAAAGATCTGCTCGTGGGGCAGTTCAATAATGGCAAGATCCGGGTTTATCGAAATCTTGGGGAAAACAAGCTTGCCGCTGGCCAGTGGTTAAAAGCAGAAGGCCAGGTTGCCGAGGTCCCGGGTGTTTGGTGATGCACCAGTTCCACTCCACAGTTTGTGGATCTTAATGGCGATGGTTACCAGGACATTCTTTCCGGTTCGTATTCTCGTTACGAGGGTGGCATGGCAGGCGTTTTCCAGGTTCTCTGGGGAGCATCCGGGGGGCGATTCAAGAAGGCCGTGGTGTTGACCGGTAGTGACAAGCAACCCTTGTTGATCCAGACACCCAGGCGTGATCAACCCGTGTTGACCAGGCTGAAAGAGGGAGATCGCGGTCAACTGGTGGGGGACCTGCAACGGACTCTCAATGACCGCCTGAAACTCTCGCCGTCTCTCCTGACCGATGGTGACTTTGGTTCCAAGACCAGGAAGGAAGTGGTCAAGTTCCAGCGACAGAATAAACTGCCCGCTGATGGCATCGTGGATAAGGCGACGTGGAAAGCGCTCGGTTCGCTTGTCACACAGGGCGAGTACCTGACGGAAAAGATCTGTACCCGTCCGACGGCTGTCGACTGGGATGCGGATGGCGACCTGGACCTGGTGGTCGGCAATTTTGCGGGCAGCTTTTATCTCTTCAAGGGTGCGGGCAAGGGCAAGTTTCAGCCCGCGGCCGAGTTGATCAAGACCGACCAGAACAAGCCCTTGAAAATCGTCGGTGCTCACAGCGATCCTTTCGTGGTCGACTGGGACGGGGATGGTGACCTGGATCTGCTGAGCGGTTCGAGCCAGGGGGGCGTCCAGTGGGCAGAGAATCATGGCGTGGCTGGCCAGAAACGGCCGGTCTTCAAGGGATTCAAAGCCCTGATTGCGACGGGGAAATCGGTCAGTACCGGTTCATTCCTGCGGGAAACAGAACTGGCCGGACCGACGCGATCGACACGCATCTGGGTGGATGATGTGAATAACGATGGCAAGCTGGATATTCTCGTTGGTGACAGTGTTTCCCTGCGATCGCCAGCCAAGGGGCTTAGTGAAGAGGAGAGTACCAGGCGGATGGCCAGTTGGCAGAAAGAATTGAACGAGGCGCTGGCCAAGTTGCGTGACAAGAACCTTGACAAGCAAGCGCAGCAGGCTGCCAGTAAGCGATACACGGAGTTGTATCGTCAGCGCAGTGAGTTCGTGACCCAGCAGAGCACGGGATTTGTCTGGCTCTACCTGCAAAAGTAACCCTGGTGGGATCCGGTTGCCCTGCAGGTCCAGGGCAACCAGGCCCAGGGATTTTCATGGTGGCGAAATATCACCGGGGCTAGTCGAGCTGGTCCTTGGTCTTGCCGCCGTTCTGGCGAAGCAGTTCAGCAACCTGTGGTCGCCCTGCCTTGACTTCGTTCACATCCAGCTTGATTTGCAGGAGGGTTTCCACGAACTGAACGATGCCCTGGATCTGGGCATTCCATTCCGGGGCCGCGGCTTCCAGGGGAGTTTCCCCCTTGGCATTCCTGTGATTCACGTCGGCCTTGTTCTCGAGCAGCAGCTTGACGATTTCAACGCGACCGAGGAAAGCAGCACCGTGGAGGGGAACACTGCCGTCCTTGTTCTTGGCATTTACTTCACCACCCTTGCTGATGATGAGCTTGGCCGCTTCCACGTGCCCTCCCATGCTCGCCAGGGCCAGTGGCGTGAGTCCCATGCGGGCATCCTGGACATTGAGATCCGCTTTCTTGGAAATGTGCTCGTTCAGGGCGGCCATGTTTCCTGTCCTGGCTGCCGCCCAGATATCACCCTGGGCCGCTTCCGGTCGTCCAGGTCCCGGTCGCCGTGGCAGGTCACTTGCTGATTTGCCGCCATTACTGGAGAGGAACTCGACCACTTTCGGGCGACCCGTTTTCATGGCTGCTTCATCGATGTTGATTCCCACGAGATCATTCAGATATTTCACGATTTCCTGGATTTCGTCATTCCATGGAGCGGAGGCGCTGTCGAGCGGTGTTTCACGCTCCTCGTTACGTACATTCAGGTCGGCTTTTGACTTGACGAGTAATTGTACGATTTCCAGGTTTCCGATGAAGGCGGCTGCATGGAGCGCGGAATTCCGATCGTTCGAAATCGCCTTGACGTTGGCGCCCTTCTCGAGAAGAAACGCAACGGCTTCCAGTTGGCCAGAGACGGCGGCGTTGATCAGGGGGGTCGCACCGTCATCTGCTCGAACATTGACGTTGGTACCTTCCGTGAGCACTTTCTTGAGTAGCTCAAGGTCTCCCGTACTGCTCGCCTTCCAGATTTCCAGTCCGTCGCCGTTCCCTGGCAGGTTGGCCGCCAGCTTGGCACCCTTGCTGCGCAGGAACTCGGCCACCTTGGGTCGTCCGGCTTTCATGCGGCCCTGGTCGATCTTGATTTGCAATGCGCTGGTGAGGAACTGGACGATCCCCCGGACTTGTTCATTCCAGGGACCTGCGGCGGTATCCAGAGGGGTCTCTTCCTCGTCATTCTTGAGATTAACGTTGGCTCCCTGTTCGACCAGCAGTTGAGCGAGTTCGAGTCGTCCCAGGAAGGCGGCCGTATGCAGGGCCGTGTTCCTCTTGTCGTCCCTGGCATTGACCTGGGCACCTTTTTCCAGCAGGAAGGCGACGGTCTCTGCTTGTCCGCCCAGGGTGGCCTGGTTCAAGGCAGTCTGTCCTTCGCTGTCGCGACTATTGACATTCTGCCTGGCGAGTTGCCTCTTGAGCATTCCCAGGTTCCCTTTCCTGGCGGCTGTCCAGAGGTTGTTATTGTTTCTGGGTGCTCCGATCACTGGTGGTGCTCCCGGGGCGCTTGCCCAGCGGGGCATGTCCCCACTAATTTCCTTGAGGATATCAGCTCGGCGAGAGGGGATGAATCTACGAATTTCACCTCGAGACAGTGCTCTTTGCTGGGCGGATGTGAGGTGAGGTTTGATCATGGCTTGGGCCCGATCGACCTCCGCCAGCAGGGCTTGCTCGTCCCAGTGGTTGTCCAGCAGTTCCTGCATGGTCCTGGCATAGCGTTCTCGCGCCGCGGGCAGCTGGTAGAGTCGATGCGCGATGCGGCCCATGGTTTTCACCGAGACCGGTGCGCGGCGATCGACACGCAGCTTGCTGAATTTCTCGAACAAGGCATCGGCTCCCCAGGGCAAGAAGTGAAACTTATCGGTCTCCGGGTTCAGGTAAATGAAGAAGTTGTTGCGGTTACCGGAGTATCCATCCCAGAAGCCAAGCAATCCCTCGACGGCCCAGAACTTGTAGAACGCATCCAGGTCAACCAGTTCACCAATGGCCTGTTCGTAATCGAAATCATTGGTCTCGATTTCAGCCACCATCAACATGTCGGTGCTTCCCGGGTCAACGTTCAGGGCATGAATTGCCAGGACATTTTTTCCCTGCTGGAGCTTGTCCCGGTGTTTCGAGATATCAAAGTTCTCGAACTGCATGGCGGCAGGATCATCATGTCCCCGCGTGGCCTGTGAATTCCAGCGAGGATTCGTGGGAGCATTGGCGGCAGCAACCTGGTGGCCATTGAGGAAGGCCACGAAGCCATCATCGTATTTCACCCTGAGGTTCAGGGCGCCCTTCTCGCTAACCTGGGCCAGGTCAGCGATTTCAAACGGAAACCTCAGGTAGAGCGAGGCATTTTTTTGATGCATGGTCTCGGCAAAATCAAAGGAAGGATCGATAAGATCCTGGTACCCCTGTTGCATTTCAATGCCGGCGCCATTTTTTCCAGGGGTCCAGCTGGAGTCATCGAAATCGGATTTGGTCCAGCGCTCGTAGTATTGCCGGGTTGCCACGGCTAACTGGTCGCGAGCAGATTGTAGCTCGGGGGCAATGTTGAAAAAGTAATCATCGACGAGTTGTTTCTGGCCAGCCTCTCTCTCGGCAAGTGGGATCTTCAGTGCCGCCAGCAGGGTGGCCGGCAGTGTTTCCTGCTTGGCCTGGAAGAAGAAGCCGGATTCCCCGATGCCATTAACGATCTTGATCAGTAACTGGTTCTCACCAGCGACCAGGTTTAACTCGGTCTCGTCGCGACCCTGGTCAATGCCACGCTGGGTCTTGTTCTCGAATTGAAGCTTGCCGTTGAGCCAGACCTTGAGGGCATCGTCGCTGCCCAGCGAGACAGGAAGTTTCCTGGGGGTCAGTGAGGTGATGGTACGGAAAAAATAGCGGGCCGCATTGGGTTGGCCACCCAGGCGAAATGGTTGACCGTCGACAAGCTTCTGTGGCTGGATCCATGTCAGCGTGTTGTCTCCCCAGTCGTACCCATGCTCGAGATCGACTTCTTTCTCGGGAGGCAAGGCCTGGTTGTAAGCCTCGTCGAAACTCGTGAGCTGGAACGGACCGGTCATGGACCAGGAGGTCATGGCGATCCGGTCCCGCACGGTCTCTTGTTCCCACTTGGCCTGGGATGCGGCCAATGCCGGGGTCGGGGTACTGAGAATCTTCTTGATCGCGGCAATCTTGGCGGTCACCTGTTGTAAGGCTGTCTCGCCGTTGCTCTTGTCGCCAGGGTAGGCGGCCAGGTTTTCGTCCCCCTGGTCCGGGGCATTAACAGGAACCCAGGCACGCCCGGGAGCCTCGGTAGTCAGTATTTTCTTTCCTTCCTTGCCCTCCAGGACGCTGATCAGTTCCACGATCTTCTTGCGGGCTCTCTTGTCCTTACCAAACTTGTTCTCGAAGCTGCCTTCCCAGTCTGGGAAGAAATCAACGACCGTTCCCTCGTAGAGCGTACCCTTGGCGCTGCCAAATTCCCGCTTGAACAAATGTTTACGTACCGATTCCACGTGGGAATAGATTCCCAGGTTCGTGCCATTGACCGTGACCTTGGCCAGCGCACAACGAGAAGCAGGTGATCCCACAGCATTGAAGAAGGCATAGCTCATGAACTGGCTCATGTGGCTGATATCCTGCTGGTTGTTGTTAAAGGTAAGGTTGTCCAGGCCGCCGATATTCGCTTTCTTGTCGACATGATCGAGCTTGATCTTGAGCGATGGCCGAGTAGAGCTTTGCGAACCGATAAATCCTTTCTTGCGCAGGCCAACGTTCGGGAATTCTACTCCGTCAATCGTCACCTTGGCGTTGACGTAGGTGTAGGGACCGTCAATTGGCTCGAATTGACGCTGCGGCTGAAGAGCCGTCATGATATTACGTGACTGGAAACGAATGGTGTCCCAGTCTTTCTTGGAGACCGTGATCTGCACGTCCAGCACATGGTCCCTGGGAAAGATATCGTCCAGGGTGAGTTGGTCGGTCTCAGCAGTTGGCTCTGTGGATGGGGCCGAGGCGTCTTGCGGCGGTTCCTTGCGATCGACCTCTTCCGGCTTGGTGGGGTTGGTGGCGGCCTTCTCGGGTACCTCGGGCGTCGACGGTGTGTCGTTTTGACATCCTCCAGAAAACAGTACGCTTGTAACGAGGAGGCAGGCGAGTCGTTGGAAGTAGCGGTTCATACCGTAAAGCCTATATGTGAAGTGAGAATGAGAGGATATTTGTTGAAGTATTTACGTTGATTGTAACAATTTAAAGATACCGTTGCATCAGGATTCCAGGTTATTGAATTCAGCCTGTGATTGACACCAGACCTAGCCACGTACCATGAGTGAACTGCGACTAGTCGAGAAAGTTTCGTATTTCGACGGAATTAGCGAAACTTATTTCAGTAGCCTGAAAGCTACATTTTCACCCGTTGCTTACCAGCTGTTCGGATGATTGTTTTCCCGAGCAACTGTCAGTCATCACTCCCGCACCAGCAGCATTTGGACATCCGGGATGACCTGTAGAGAGTTCCAACTAGCTGCGTTTGACAATGATCGGTTCAGCCGCCTCCACTGCCGAGGCAGCGACATGGTTTACCAGTGGGCTGCTGAAGGTATCGGCTTCAACGCGAACAACATCACCCGGCTCGTAGGTCCAGTCTCGCGTACTATGACTGAGCTTGCTGGTGCCAAAGTAATGGAGGTGAACATCGCCCGGTTGTCGATGCTGGGGATACTTGAAATGATGATCCTCGCAGTTGGCCAGCGAATGGCACATGAACTGTTCGCCACTCTTGAGTTGGCCACTGTCATAAAGCACCTCGGATTCACGCTCGACCAGGCAACGCAGGGTCAGGTCATCGAATTGGAAATCCAGGTTGAGTTCAGGACCAACGGAGCAGCTGCGCAGTTTCGAGGGGGCCAGGTAGAGGTAGTTGATGGTCTCGGTGGCATGGTCAGACCACTCGTTTCCCAGCGCGAAACCAAGGCGGCAGGGAATGCCATCCGGGTCGATGATATAACAGCCGACCAGTTCCGGTTCTTCACCACCATCCCGGGCAAAGGCCGGGATGTCGAGTGCCTCATGATGGCTGCGCAGGACCAGTCCGTTCCCCTTGTAGAACCATTCCGGTGCGGTGCCGCGTTTTCCGGGCTCGGGCTGCCCACCGGCCAGTCCCATGGCAAACATGCGAGCCGAGTCGGTTTCCGGTTCGGCCGTTGTTTCCTGTTGCCCGCCATGCATCTGGTCGCGGGATTGCATGCTGCCGGTGTGGGTCAGGCCGGTTCCGGTGATCCAGGTCCGGTATGGGTCCTGGTGGGTCAAGGGAGCCAGCAGGTAAGGTCGCTGGGTGCCGGGTGCTGCTTCCCAGAGTTGTTGAAACGTGAAGGGGCAGACGGGAGGGGAGAGATCCTGGAGCAGTGTGGCAAGGGTGACCTGGTTGCGATGGGCTTCCTGGAAAACCTGGTAGGTTGAATTCCAATCGGGTTGTAACGCGGTCAGATCCAGGACCTGAGTAGCATCGTGAATTCCGACCCGTTGCTGGTTTTCTTCGTTGACAAACTGGATGATTCGCATGATTGGATCCTTGCTCAGCGATTGGTTCAACCAGGGTACTGATGGTTGGTTAGACCATGGATCGCTAGGTGCGGAAATCGGATCTGAGTAGGTAATGAAAAGAGTAGATGTTTCGTCGGTACATAACCAGTGGTGTGCGAACTGCGTATGGTTTTGGTCTAAAAAACTCTGGTTTCACCGAACGTTTCATGGTACGGGATTGCACGTGCAGTCGGATATCAGTTAGAATCAGTAGGGTGAAGAGGAGGGGCGACTGCGATTTTGGTTTGCTGGGTTACCCCTTAGACTAGGTAGCCTTGATGGCGGTCCGTACTGGTTCGTTGGTTAGACTCTCGAAACCCCCCGGTGGTATTCGCATTGATTTGTAGTTGTCAGTAAGCCCTCTTGGTGCATGTTAGGTGAGATAGTTATCGTCCATGGCAAACGAATTAACAGAACATAATGTTCCTGCTACTGACAGCGCAGCTGTACCGGTAATGGTACAGCCGATCGGGGAGTCTGCAGGGTCGTCACGGACGAAAAGTGAACCTCCCGTTCAGGAGCGGATCGAGTGGTTGCGATGTGGACCTTTTCTAGCCCTGCACGTTGCCGTGTTGACCGTGTTTCTTGTCGGGTGGAGCTGGCTTGCCGTGGGAGTGGCAGTTTTCATGCTCATGCTGCGGATGTTTGCGATCACCGGGTTCTACCATCGCTACTTTTCCCATCGTTCGTTTAAAACCAGCCGTTGGTTCCAGTTCGTATGGGGTTTCATCGGGAGCATGTCGGTGCAGAAGGGGCCCATCTGGTGGGCTGCTCACCACCGTCATCACCACCTGCATTCGGATGATGAATACGATGTTCATTCCCCGGTTACTCACAGCTTCCTGTACAGCCACATGGGGTGGTTCATGACGGATAAAAATTTCTTCTTTTCCAGGGACGGGGCAGCTGAGCTGAAAAAGTTTCCAGAACTCAGGTTCCTGGATCGTTTTGATTGCGTGGCGCCCGTGATTTTGGGGGTGGGGATGTTTCTGCTGGGAGCCTTCCTGGAACAGTGGCCTGCGCTGGGAACGGGCCGCTGGCAGATGTTGGTGTGGGGCTTTGTGGTTTCCACGCTGGTCTGTTACCACTTCACGTACTCGATTAACTCGCTGGCGCACGTGTTGGGCAAGCGACGCTTTGATACCAAGGACGAGAGCCGTAATAACTGGTTCCTGGCCCTGATTGCATTCGGAGAGGGGTGGCATAACAACCACCACCGTTACCAGTCCTCGGTGCGACAGGGATTTTACTGGTGGGAGTTTGATATCACCTATTACATCCTGGTGGCCATGTCCTGGTGTGGCCTGGTATGGGACCTGACTCCCGTACCCGAGAAGATACTGAATGAAGGCAGGCTGCTGGACGCAGAACGTAAAACGGCTGGTTCGCCAGTTGATGGCTAGTCCCGTTGCCTGGGCTCGACGGGATGAGCCATGATCTCCAGGAATACCTGGCGATATCTTGCCCGGAATGATGCGGGTTCCTGCTCGTCAATCCGGGCGACGTCTGTTTCCAGTTGCTGGTATCCCGGTTGGTGATGGGATTCCAGTAGGTGGCGATGTGCTGCATGGAAGTCCCTCATGCGAGCCGGATTCCAGGGAGTGGACAGGCACGTTCGCAGTCGGCGAAATGCCTGGACCCGGGTGATGAAGTGTTGACGGTTGGATTCTTCTTCCAGCGCCGATTCCTCGACCAGAGGCAACCCAGGCGCATGCTGTTGTAATCCCAAGGCAAAGATCCCCTGTCCATCGCGTTGGAACGTACCGGTTTCGTCAAACCGTTTCACGCGTTCCAGTCCACAGGACGGGGACTTGCTCTTGAGGATGTATCCGCAAACCTGCCGGTCTTCCAGTTGCAACGCGGTACGACGAGAAAAATCCTGCATGACTCCCGTGTGGTCAGTCCGGGATTGGATGGCGACCAACCGGGTGACGGACCCAGCTTGCTCGAGTTGGATGGGTTCCCGTGGAATTCCCAGGCCGATCTCGACCTCGGGGCAGATCGATATCAATTCGAACAGGTCTGCCAGCGGCCCAACCACCTGGCCATGTTGCTGGTGGTCACCATCGTAGCGAACCGCTTCTCCGACCAGGCACGCGGAAACGCCAACACGGGGTTTTTCGGGGATGGGCAACAGGTCGTTCACGAACAGCGTTCCGGACTAGGGTACTCCAGGGAACGAATTGACGTACTGAACCTTGAAGTCAGGAAACGAGTTGACGATCTGGATCTTGTAGTCAGGAAACGAATTTACGATTTGCCATTTGCCAGCTTTGCCCGGGAACGAATTGACGACCTGGACCTTGAGATCCGGAAAGGAATTAACGATTTGCACCTTGTAGTCCGGAAACGAGTTGACGTACATGATCTTTCCATAAATCTTGGAGACATCTGGCTTGGCCTTGCTGGTCGAGGACGCGGTGTTGTGGACCGTGTCATCGCCGGTTGAGATACTTGGCCGGGGTAATGCCATGACGACGCCGAGCAGTAGGGCGCAGGAAACGATGCTATTTCGAAACATGGGATGTGACTCCTTGAATCAATCGGAACAGGCAGGGTGTATCACGGACCGTGCGACGAGATCTGTGCAGGTTCATGATTCACAGCAGGACGGATTATCATTCCGTTTCAGTAGCAGCAGGTTCCCACACCATGGTTCCAGTATAGGTTTCGGCTGCAGCAGAGGCAAATAAAGAGTGAATCTGAATGGAACGAGGGATTCCAGGAAATTCCGCTGACCCCGACTTCCGCGCTAGGATGGCGGGTGGTTTGTTCCACCGTCCGCCGGTTTTCAGCATTCTGGCAAGGGTTTATGATGTTTCCTGGGACGGAAATATACGGGAACACTCCCTTCATGCGGGCTGCCCGGAGAAGCTGAAGTGAGTCGATTAGGAGCGGGTGATGAAGCCACGCAATAACACGAGGAGGGAATGAGCATGGTGCGACAGCAAGTGGGTTGGATGATCGTCCTGGTACTGGGGATCCTGGTACCAACCGTTGTGGCCCAGACGCCCACGTCCGGGTGGAAAATCGTCGGTTATTATCCGTCCTGGAGCACCTATGCGGTGAATTACCAGGTGTCTCGTATTCCTGCCCAGAACCTGACCCACGTGGTGTACGCATTTGCCAAGATTTCTGCTACTGGAGAACTGGTGCCGGGGGATGCTTTCGCTGACATTCAAAAACGATTTCCCGGGGATGGCAACGGGACGGCCTCCCACGGCGGTTTTGGACAGTTGGTGAAATTGAAAAAACGCAATCCTCACCTGAAGACTCTCCTGGCAGTGGGGGGGTGGAGTTTGTCCGGACGGTTTTCCGATGTTGCCCTGACCGCAGCAGCACGCCAGAAGTTTGCCAGATCTTGTGTTGCGCTGGTGACGCGCTACGGATTTGATGGACTTGATATTGATTGGGAATTCCCCGTGGAGGGCGGCCTTGCCGGCAACAAGAAACGTCCCGTGGATAAATCAAACTATACCTTGCTGGTGGCCGAACTCAGGAAACAGTTTGACACACGTGGCAGGCAGAATCGTCGGCGTTACCTGATTACCGCGGCCACCTCCGCCGCAGCTGCTCATTATCGTCATCTGGAACTGGGGAAGATGAGTGCCTTCCTGGACTGGTTTAACCTGATGGCCTATGACTTTGCCGGTCCGTGGAGTTCGCGGACCGGATTTCATGCCGGGCTGGCGGCAACCGGTGAACCTGGTGAAGATCCCCAGTTGAACGTTGTGGCAGCTGTTAACGGGTACTTGAAAGCTGGTGTGCCAGCCGGAAAAATCGTGCTGGGTGTGCCCGTTTACGGCCGGGGGTGGACAGGCGTGGCACCCGCTGACCAGGGGTTGTTTGCCGCCTACCAGGGCATTCCGCGCGGGACGCGTGAGGGGGGGGTCTACGAGTATCGGGACCTGCTCAAGACCCAGGTACGGCCGGCCATTCGCCACTGGCATGCCAAGGCGCAGGTTCCCTGGCTTTATGATCCTGCGACACGCACGATGATTAGCTATGAAGACGTGGAATCCGTAAGTGCGAAGGTGAAATACGTGCGTTCAAAAAACCTGGGTGGCATGATGGCCTGGGACTTGAGTAAGGATGCAGAGGGATCCCAGTCGCTGCTGCAGACCATGCGTCGCGGCTTGCCGCGGCAAAAGAAATAGGGCTGGATGCGGACTGCGGTTGCCAGCAACGCGCAAAAAAAACCGCCATGCGTTTAGCATGACGGTTTTGATGAAATGAAACCAGCCAGGTATTCCTGTAACTTTCAGTCGAGTTACTTGACCTTGCCTGGAAATCCTTTTTCTTTGAGGGCGTCGAGTGCTGCCTGTTGGTCAAATGTTTCAGGATCAATAGAACAGGTGGCGGTCTTGCTGGCCACGTCGACGGTTACATCGGTCACGCCTGGGAGTTCGGAAAGTGCCCCACGGACACTTGCAGCACAGCCCACTCACGTGACGCCCGAAACGGCAAATGAAACCTGGTTGGCACTGACCGTGCCAGCACTGGTGCTGTTGCCTGGTGTGGTGTTGTACAGTGATGGCTGGCAGCCCACGGCGAGCGCGAGACATGCCAGCAAGGCAAACAGAAATCGCATGATTGGTTTTCCTTGTCTGGAACAGGTGTGAAGGGGATTGGTTTTCAGCAAGTGGAGAGCTACTTATAACGTTGCTGGTTTCCCGGAAGCAAGAGCAAGTAAATGATTTCTAATACTCCTTGCCTGGGATACATGCATTGTAACAGAAAACCTTGGTTGCGTGACCGGGAGTGGATACCCGGAGGTCACTCATTGTGGCAGGTTGTTTGTGGGTGTGGTAGCTTCTAGGAAATATCCGAGAGCAGGTTGGAATAGGTGGTACAGAAGATGATACGAATATTTTTCCCGGGACACGAGTGGCCAGGCAGGAAAGTGGTCGCCGTCATTGTGCTGGCAGTCGCCACGAGCGGGATTGCTGCCGGCCCTGTAGCCAGGAGGAAACCGATGGAGAATCAAAGGCAGCGATGTCGAGAACTGGGAATTACCATCGGTGTTTTACCAACGGGTCCGTTAAACGCCATCACGGACGTTTCCGGGGTACGGGTGGGCCATCAGACACTGGTGGAAGGCGAGGCGGTTCGTACCGGGGTGACGGCAGTTCTCCCCCATGGCGACAATATTTTCCAGCAGAAGGTGCCGGCAGCCGTGGTCGTGGGTAATGGGTTTGGGAAATTGGTGGGGGTGACCCAGATACGAGAGCTGGGGTTGCTGGAATCACCAATTGTCCTGACCAACACGCTGAGTACATTCATGGCCGCTGATGCGGTGGTCGCCCATACGTTGAAGCAGTCCGGCAATGAAAAGGTGCGTTCCATCAACCCGGTCGTGGGGGAATGTAATGACGGGTATCTCAACGATATTCGAGCACAGCGCGTGACCGCTGCTGATGTCGTCAAGGCGATTTCGGAAGCACGCACTGGTGTTGTAGCAGAAGGTTGCGTGGGAGCCGGTACGGGAACACGCTGCATGGGTTGGAAGGGTGGCATGGGGACCGCCTCGCGCCAGTTGCCGCAAGGTATTGGCGGATACACGGTAGGCGTCCTCGTGCAGACAAATTTCAATGGAATCCTATCGGTTAACGGAGCTCCCGTGGGCCGAAAATTGGGGCGCTACTATCTCAAGGAACTCAAGCCAGGCGAGCAGGACAAGGACCGCGGTTCCTGCATGGTGGTGGTGGCCACGAATGCCCCGGTCGATGCCCGTCAACTGGGAAGATTGGGCAAAAGAGCCTTGCTGGGTTTGGCTGCCGTGGGATCTCCGATGACCCATGGCAGTGGTGATTACGTGATCAGTTTCAGCAGTGAACCAGGTTTACGGACAACGCATACGGGTGGCGATCCGGTCGAGCAACGTCCACGGTTACGTGACGATGCCCTGTCACCACTCTTCCAGGCGGTCAAGGAAGCTACCGAGGAGGCTGTTCTTAACAGCATCTTCATGGCCACCACCACCCGTGGTTTTCGCGGACGCGAATTGGCAGCGATTCCACTGGAACGGGTTGTTGAAATCTGTCGCGAACACGGTGTGCTAGGTAAATAGCACGCTGCTGGGGAGTCGCGGCGTGGCACACATTTTGCCCTGTTTGTCTCGGCTACTGTTGAAATCTCCAGGTTCTTATGGGACGATACATCTATCTGATGACGTTTATTGTCGAGGCTTTTTGGGTTTTGACAGGAATTGTTTTTGTTACGGAGGAAAAGACACAGACCATGAGAATTCCAGCAATGACAGGAGTGCTCGCAGTCCTGGTGTTGGCCGCGTCCGCAGTGAACGCCGCTGACATCAAGAGCGGTCTCCAGGTTGGCGATCCGATCGTCACCTACACTGGGGAAAAATGTGGCGGTATCGTGGATGGTATCGCAGTCGGCCGCAACCTGTGCTACACGTGAGTGCTGGGCAGCCGCCCAGTCGTTTTCATCTTCGCTCGCAAGATGGACGACAACTTGGCCAGTTTGGTCAAGCAGCTCGACAAGATCGTTGGCGCAAACAAGGGAAAGAAAGCCGCATCCGTGGTTAATTTCCTTGGTGAAGAGACGGATGATGTGATCACGAGTGCCAAGAAATTTGGTAAGCAGCACAAGGTCAAGAATATTGCCCTCGTGGTGCCACGGCCCTCCTTTAATGGTCCTCCTTCCTTCAAGGTCAGTGAGCAGGCGGAATTAACCGTGATGCTTTACAAGGGCCGCCGGATTGTCAGCAACCACGCCGTGGCAGCTGGCAAGTTGGACAAGAAGAAGGTTGATGCGATCGTCAAGGATGCCAAGGGTTTATTCAAGTAAACCACGCCTGGCAAATTCTCCTTGAGATGAATTGCAAAAGGGCAGAACGACGCTTTGCGTTGTTCTGCCCTTTTTTATTTGGAGCACGGACTGGTACGTGTCCGCTATCGCCGGACATTCTCGGCACTTCGGCGTCCTCGCCGGAGACGACCTACCCGGCGTTTTGGAGAATCCGGGGCGTTGGCGGCACCGGTCTTTTTTTCAGTCGCCTGGGATTCGATCAGTTGCTTGACCAGGCGTTCGATAGCAGGTCCCCGGACATTAACATAGCGCACGATGCCGTCCACATCGACCAGCACGGCAAAGGGAATGCGGTGGACGTCCATTTGTACGGCTAACTGGTTTTTCCAGCCATTGCCGTCGAAGAACTGGGGCCAGGAAATGTTTCGATCTGCCAACATCTTGTCCAGCGCCGCCTTGTCCTTGTCGAGGCTGATGCCAAGGATTTCGAATCCGCGCGGCTGGAACTGCTGGTAGATATTCTTGACTCGGGGCAGCTCGGCCAGGCAAGGGCCACACCAGGTAGCCCAGAAATCAAGCAGCACGACCTTTCCTTTCAGGGTGGCCGGCGTGATTGTCTGCTGCGATCGATGGGCCTTGATCTCGAAGGCGTCCAGCGGTTGTCCGATCATCTTGAGCTTGGCCAGTTGTCCTTCCAGGAAAGTCACTTCTCGACCCAGTCGCGTCGATTGTTTGGCCTTGGCAATATAGGTTTCCAGTTGTTTAATCCCCTCCGCGCTGCGATCGGTCAGGCAGAGAGCCTGGGCCCATTCCAGGACGATGCCACCCGTCTTTTTTCCGGGCAGGGCTTCGATGGCCTGGACGGCCCGCAGGGGATGGTCCGATCGTACATGCGACTGGATCAGCCGCGTGGTTGAGAGGCTGGCCAGGTCGTGTTTTGGATACCGGTCCAGGAATTGTTGATAGGCGGGTGCGGCCTGCTCGTATTTTCCCATGTTCCAGAGAGAGATAGCTTTCAGGTAGGTGACCTCGGCATGTTGCTGGGCCGTGGGGTAGCGGGCCAGGAACTGGTCAATCAATTCCATTCCCCGGGGGTTGGGGGTACAAAAAATCAGGTAGCGGGCGCGGCGCAGGTTGACGGCTTTTGAGATATCATCGAAAGCCTTTTCCTCGGCAGTCATTTCCGGCCGTCCGGAGCGATTCAGCTTGTAGGTCTTTCCGTCTCGCTTGCCTTTCACATCCAGGATGCGCTGCATGTAGCTGTCCAGTCCATTGCCGGGATAGCCGACCTGGGTGTCGTAGGATTTCCCGCTGGCGTCGGCGAGAATGATGGTGGGGAAGCCGCGGATTTTATAGCGTTTGTTCAGTTGCGCATTCTGTTCAATGGTCTTGGCTGCTTGTTTCGATTTGTCCCGGGGAAAATCCAGGGTGATGAAAACATAGTGCTGGCTCATCTGCTTGGTAAATTCCTCCTTGCTGAGAATATTCTTGTGCAGGGCAATACAGGGGGGGCACCAGTCGCTTCCCGTAAAGTCGATCAGCAGATCCTTGTTCTGCTGGGCGGCCTGTTTTCGGGCCGCTTCAAAATCGATGAGCCAGTGAGCGTCCGCAGCCAGGAGGGTCGATGCCTGCTGGACGAGCAACAGGGCGAGTAAGCAAGCTGCCAGCAGCCGACGAAACAACGTGTTGATCATAGTAAAATCCTGGATTGCTGAAGTCTGGGGACTGGAAAGTGATCTGGCGGAGGGCCAGTGGCAATCGTAACGGACCCGTCAGGACTGGTGCAAGATGTTTCGGGATTTTTTCGGGGCCCGGGACGATAGAGGGGGCTTCCAGCCAACTGGGTTCGCGTCGCGGTCTTGGTTACAATGAGTTAGTTGTTGTGAAGATAATGCCAAGGGGCCGGCTGGCCGTCATTCGATTAAGCATGGGCGAGGTGCAATGGAACTCAAGAGAGATCTCCAGGTGAACGACCTGGTTTCCCCGCTCGAACAACTGTTCGAGCTGTCTGCGGTCAAAATCCGGGCAGTAGAGCGGGGTAGTCAGCAGCTTGATGGTAGCCCGGTTTTCACGGTGGCTGGCAAGTACGTTTCGCAAGGCTGGACGGAATGGACCGAGGGTTTTCGCTACGGTTCATCCATCCTGCAGTTTGATGCGACCGGGGATGAGTATTTCCTGGAACTCGGACGTGAGCAAACGGTGCGACACATGGCATCCCACGTGACCCATACGGGTGTTCACGATCATGGTTTCAATAACGTGAGTACCTATGGGGCATTGCGCCGCTTGATGCTCGAGGGGCGCATCCCGACGGATACCTGGGAGCAGGATTTTTACGAGTTGGGTTTGAAGGCCAGCGGTGCGGTCCAGGCGGCCAGGTGGTCCATGACCCATGATGGCGAGGGCTACATCTATTCGTTCAACGGGCCTCATTCTCTCTTCTGTGATACCATGCGATCACTTCGATCCCTGGCCATGGCTCACCTGCTGGGACACGAGTTGCTGGCGGAGAATGATATCCATGTCAGCCTGTTGGAACGATTGATTCAGCATGCTCACGTGACGGCGCAGTACAACGTCTACTATGGCGCAGATCGTGATATCTACGATGTGCGGGGACGTGTTGCCCACGAGAGTATTTTCAATTGCAACGATGGGCGCTACCGTTGTCCCAGTACTCAGCAGGGATACTCGGCGTTCAGCACCTGGACCCGGGGATTGGCCTGGATCATGCTGGGATACCCCGAGCAACTGGAGTTCCTGGAGACCGTTGCGGATGATCAACTCGAACCGTGGGGCGGCCGCCAGCAGGTCGTTGAGTGGATGTTGGCCGCGGCCCAGGCGAGTTGTGATTTCTACATCGAGAATACACCGCTTGATGGGATACCTTACTGGGATACAGGAGCACCAGGTCTCGCTCAGTTGGGGGATTACCTGGAGCAGCCGGCCAACCCCTTGAACGAGCTGGAACCCGTGGACAGCTCGGCGGCAGCCATTGGAGCCCAGGGATTATTACGCCTGGGGCGTTACCTTCAACAACGAGGTCAACAGGATGCGGGAACTCGTTACTGGCAGGCAGGGTTAACGGTTGCGGAACGGTTACTGGAGGAAACGTATCTCAGCCGGGATGAGAATCACCAGGGCTTGTTGCTGCATACGATTTATCATCGTCCTCGTGCCTGGGATCATGTTTCCGAGGGATCGACGATACCCAACGGCGAAGCTTGCATGTGGGGAGATTATCACCTGCGGGAACTGGGGCTCTATTTGCAGCGCGTTATCCGGGCAGAGAATTACTATACCTTTTATGGGCCCTGGCCGATTGCCGGTAGTGCCTGATCAAGACAGGGAGAAACCATGGATCTGCGCCGATTGACCATTGCATGTGTTCTTGGATTGGGATCGGCAGGAGGACTCCAGGCGGAAGTGGAGCGGTTCGAAATCAAGTCCCGAGTGCCTTTTGCAGGCGGCCAGGTTTTTGGAGACGTGGGAGTTTATGATCGGCTGGAAGGGACGGTCCATTTTACGCTGGATCCGACGGCTCGCCAGAACAAGAATGTTACGGATCTCCAGTACGCGCCACGTGGTAAGGACGGCCTGGTACGCTACTCGGCGGATCTCTCCATGCTGGTGCCCCGGGATCTCGAGAAGGCCTCGGGAGCACTACTCTATGATGTGAACAACCGCGGTAACAAGCTGGCGCTTGGTTTCTTTAATTTTGGCACCCGTTCGAATCGGAATGACCTTGCGACCGAGGCCCATGCGGGTGATGGATTCCTGATGCGGCAGGGGATTGTGGTCGTGTGGAGTGGTTGGATCGGTGAACTGGTTCCCGGTAGCGGGCGTTTGCGCTTGCGTCCGCCGACCACGTCGGCTGGCGACAAGCCGTTGACGGGCCCCGTGCGCTACGAGCTGTATACCGACACGAAGGCGACCTCCCTGCAGGTTAACGGTAGCGGGCACGGTACGTATGAGCCGATGAACGCGGCCATGCCGGCAGCCACCCTGACCCATCGCCAGAAACCGGGGGGGACCCGGGTGCGAGTGCCACGTGAGAAATGGAGTGCCACGCGTGATCCGTCCACGGATGATGTTCGCCTGGCAAAAATGACCGTGACCCTGGAAGAAGGATTTCGTCCGGGAGAACTGTACGAGTTGATTTACCAGGCCAGAAATCCTCTCGTGATGGGGACCGGGCTGACCAGCGTGCGGGACTTGATGTCCGCTTTAAGATACGGTGATGGGAAAGATAACCCACTGTTACACAAGGGAAAGCCGGTCATCCAGCGCACCCATGGGTTTGGTGTTTCCCAGAGCGGTCGCTTCCTGAGAGAATTGGTTTACTGGGGCCTCAACGAGGATGAACAGGGCAGGCAGGCCTTCAGTGGTGTGATTCCCCACGTGTCGGGAGCTGGCCTGGGTTCCTTTAATTACCGCTTCTGCCAGCCTACTGCTTACAATACCCAGTTCCGCCAGCATGATTACCCCTCTGATCGCTTTCCGTTTGCCTACCAGCTTCAGCAGGATTCGTTATCGGGTTTGCAGGACGGCGTTCTCAAGCGTTGTCGGCCCGAGGTGATGCCTTATATTTTTCACACCCAGTCCAGTTCGGAGTACTGGCATCGTAGCGCTAGCCTGGTGCATACGGATACGCTGGGGAAAAAAGATATACCGGTTCCCGATAACGTGCGGATCTATATTTTTGGTGGGACTCAGCACGGGCCGTCAGGATTTCCTCCCGGCAAGTCAGGGACCGCCAACCTGCAAAACCCGGGAGATTTCCGATACTTCATGAGAGCGTTGCTACTGCGACTGGACCGCTGGGTAGCTGCTGACATGGACCCCCCAGCGAGCGTTTACCCAACGATTGCCTCGGGCAACCTGGTGGCTCCGACACAGCTGGCCACGGGATTCCCCAAGCTGCCCGGGGTCATGTTTCCCCGGGTTTACCAGCAACCCTCGCTCTGGAAAATGGGTTCGCGTTGGAAAGATCATCGAATCGTGGACACGGAACCGCCGGTTCCCCTGGCGAACTACACCGTCCTGGTACCACGGTCCAGCCCAGACGGAAATGAACTGGGTTGCCTGAATCCCCCGGAGGTCCAGGTGCCGGTCGCGAGTTACACGGGTTGGAATTTGATTCGCAGTGCTACGAGCTCGGCCGGCAACCTGGCCAGCCTGCGGGGCAGTTACATTCCCTTTGCGCGCAGCCGAGCTGAACGTGTTGCTGCCGGGGATCCTCGCCTTTCGATCCAGGAGCGTTATCAATCGGCGGAGGATTATCTCGGTCAGATGAAGAAGTACTGCGAGAAAATGGTGCGGAAGGGTTACCTGCTGCCAGGAGATGTGTCCCGGATCCTGGAGATCCAGGGCCAGCATGTAGCATCCTTGTTCGAGAATGCGCCTGCTCCCGAATGAATGTGTCCCTCGTGAACGATACGCGTGGTGGGCAGGTCCTGGCAAATCGTATCGATCTCCGGTTGAATTTCGTGACAGGGTGGTAAAGAGTGGACAGTTTCGCGAATTTCCTGGATCGTCGTCGAGTTGGGCTGGCAGTTGTACTGGTCGTATTTTCGGGCATCTGTGCGATCGGAATCGGCCGACTGGGCTTCGAGGATCAGCCACGGGGTATTTTTCGAACGGAAGATGATTCGTTCCAGGAACTGGAACGAGTTTTCCAGCAGTTTGGTACGGACGAATTGAACTGCATGTTGTTGGTCGAGAACGAAGATCTTTTCGTGCCTCGTTCGATCCAGGCCTTGCATGAACTGGTCGAAAACCTGGACAGGGTGGCAGGTGTCGAGGAGATCATTGGGATTGCTGATGCCCGTTTACTGGTGGCAACTCCGTGGCCTCATCGCTTGCTGCCTGCTGGTGAGATAACGCTGGAGCAAGCGAGGCAGGTACGTCGGGAAGCAGTAGCCCACCCGCTCGTGGCCGGGCGTTTGCTGACTACCGATGGCCGTCGGACGCTGATGATCGTGCGATTGGCGGGAAATGAATTAACGATCCAGGACTTGCAGCCCATGGTCCGTGATATTCGAACGGTCATGGACCAGGTAAATCGAGAGTCGGTGTTGAAGGTGCGGATGACCGGTCTGCCCTCGATTCGAGTGGATGTGTTCACGGCGATCCAGCAGGATTACCAGAATCTTCTCTGGCTGGGAGCCGCCATGGCATTCACGATGGCGATGTTGATTTTTCGCCAGTTTACACCAGCGCTGGTGATTTTCCTGGCTTCGATCACGGGAGTTCTCTGGATCGTGGGAGTGATGGGGCTGGTGGGTGAAAAGATCACGGTGATCACCACGGTGTTACCGACCCTGGTGGGAGTCATTGGATTGACAGATGCGATTCACATGATGTTTGAGTTTCGTCACCAGCGCCGGGTGGGGCGATCAGCCCGGGAAGCCTCGACTAACACGATTCGTTACCTGGGAATTGCCTGCGGACTGACCTCGTTGACCACGGCGATTGGTTTTAGTTCGCTGGCCACGAGCCACCTGGAGATTATTGCGCGTTTCGGGATCGCGTGTGCCGTGGGCGCGCTCATGGTATTTGCGTCGGTCATGACCCTGGTCCCATTACTTTGTGGAACGGGCCTGGTGAAGGCCCAGCCGGCCCGGCTGACAGGGAAGGGTGTTGGCCCCTGGACCAGGATCGCGGAACCGCTGATTGAACTGGTCCTGCGCAGGCGTTGGTTGATCACGATCATGGGGATCCTGGTCGCGGTTTGCCTGTCCGGATTTGCGATGCGAATTCAGCCCGATAGTCATCTCGCTGAAAATATGCCGGCTGACTCAGAGTCGGCCCACGTCCTGCAGGACGTGGATCGATATTTTGGCGGGATCATGACCATGTCGGTCGTCCTGCAATGGCCGGCACAGTTGGAGTGGAATGCACCGGAAGTGCGTGCTGCCCTGGATGAGGTTCATGCCGCGATGGCTGTTGTTCCGGAACTGAAATATCCGACGTCGATTCGGAATTTCGTGGACCTGTTACCGGTTCCGCGGCTGGAATTCATTCCGGCCAGCGTGCGAGGCAGCTGGATTCGTACGGATTTAAACAGGATGCTGGTGACGGCACGACTGCAGGACCGAGGGATTGCTTATCAAACGGAGATGCTGAGGCAGTTACAGCAACGATTACGGGAGCTGAATGCACAACCGGGATTACAGGGATTCAAGCTGTTGTTGACAGGATCCAGCGTGGTGGCAGCGGAGAATATTTCCCAGATGTTGACCGACCTGGGCCAGAGCCTGGGATTGGCAACAATCGTGATTTTCATCGTCCTGGTGATTGTTTACCGTTCCTTGCGCATCGGGCTTATCTGTCTTCTGCCCAACATCCTGCCACTATTAATTACGGCAACGGTCATCGTGGTCAGTGGTGAACCGTTGCAGTTGGCCAGCGTGCTGGTCTTTACCGTCTGCCTGGGCATCGCGGTAGATGACACGATCCATTTTATCAGTCGATTCCGACGGGAGTTGGCAGTTGACCAGGACGTGGATGCCGCCTTGCGTCGCACCTTCGTCGCCGTCGGGGCTGCCTTGCTGACCAGTACGCTCATTCTACTGGTTGGTTTTTGCAGTGCCCTGGCCAGTGATTTGCCACACATCCGGATGTTTGTCAGCCTTTCCTGCGTGGCAATTTTCTCGGCCTTGCTGGGAGATCTGTTGATCCTGCCAGCCATGTTAGCTTGTTTCTACCGCGCGGGTACGAGGTCCTCTGCTCGCGAAGCGGTTGCAGGAATGAGCGAGGATTGACTGCGTTGGTAGAGTGCCGGTTCTCCGGTCGCCCCCCTCAATGGCCACGGGGGATGTGGTACACTGACGATTCACCGTTGGGCCGCGAGCTGGCGGGCGGGTGATATTCGATTGACTTGAGTGTGGGACGCAATGTGGGTGAAAACCTGCGTGTGCTGGATGCGATTCAATCCGACGAATTGTGCCCCTGCAACTGAAAAAAAGGGGATGAGCATTTATAGGTCTGAGCGGTTCTTCATGACCCGTCACGACCTGGCCCAGAGGAATTATCCTGATGGATCACATCAACCAACTGCGCGAACGAATTCCTGATACGGCAAAGGATCTCAGGCTCAACCTGTCGTCGGTGCTCAAGAGCGATCACCTCAGTCCAGAGGAAGTCTGGTCCGTGGCGCTGACGGCCAGTTATTTCGTGCGTAACGCGGATTTACGTGAAGCCGTACTGGCAGATGCCCAGCCCATCCTGGGTGATGCGGGTGTGGAAGATGCCCAGGCGGCGGCTTCCCTGATGGCCATGAACACCACCTATTTTCGTTTTCGTCACATGATTGGCAAAGAGGTCTACAGCCAACTCAGAGCAGGCTTGCGAATGAATCGCATGATGGCGCCGGCAACGTCCCGGAGTCAATTTGAATTGTCCTCGCTGGCCTGTGCAGCCCTGGCCGGTTGTGAAGCCTGCTTGCAGTCGCACGAGGCGAATCTTGTTAAGGAATCGTACAACGAATCGCAGATCAATGATGTTGTTCGGATTGCGGCCACGATCCAGGGAGTTGCCGTGGCCCTGGAAATGTAGTGTTACCCGTAGGGTTGCTTGAGGTGGAGTGTAAATGATGGTGAATCCTGATGGGGTTAGTATCTATATCCTGACCATTGCCTTGCTGGCACTGGTTTCAGGTGTCCTCATTAATCACCGTCATAAGAATGAGAAAACAGTGTCGGTCTGGCTGGCATCGAGTTTCCTCGGACTGTTGCTGGGAGCAGCAGGCGCGCTCAGCGTGTGCTACTTGCTGGGCTATGAAGTCGTGAAACAAATTGAACTGCCGGCGATCGCCCGATTGTCGGATGAGGACCCTGACCTGGCGGAAGCGGGAAACCCAGGGCCCGCTGGTTCACTATCAGGTGAAGGCGGTCGAGGTGGTGGTCGTGGTGGCAGTCGCCAGTTGCCAGCCAGGTTTCAACTGGCCATGCTGGTCCGGAAGCTGGATCTGCTGACAGGGGATATTGCCATTGCCTTGACAGCAGCCCAGTCTCGTGACATCCATGCCCTGCTCAAGGAAATCGAGGCAGCCGAGAGCCTCTCTGACGAGCAGGCCCAGGGCAGGTATGATGCCCTGCTGGAACTGCTGGACGATTCTCAGCAGGCCAAGACATCAGCCGTGAGTCTTCCTTTTCGCCGTGGCGGTGGTAGCCGGGGCAGCGCGGGTTCGGCAGGTGGCAGCGAATCAACCCCGTTTCGTGAAGGAAGCGGTGCGGATTCGATTCGGGCCTTGCTGGAACGACTGGCGGAAAAAGATTCGTCGCAGGCAGAGTAATTCAACGAATGAACTGGGTAACGTAATCCGCACCCAGGCCGACGGCTTCAAAATGTTCCTGGCACATCGCGATCTTGGTGTGGACATCGTCGTAACCGCAGGTTTGCCCGTTTTCGTCGAGGTAAATCAGCGCCCCACTGATGTGGAACAAGGTGATCATTTCCTCGGTCCCGGTTTCGTTGACCAGGGTGTGTACATCGCCAGGGGGTTCAAAGACGTAGCAGCCCGGGTGCGCGATCCAGTCGTGTTCCAGGTACCTCCAGGATCCACGGATGACGTATCCGTGAACCGGGGCAGGGTGACGGTGTCGACTCAGGATGCCGGACTTGCGGACCCGTAGCAGGTTAACCCATTCCCCGTTGACCCGGTTGAGCAGCAGCGGACGAAACCAAACATTGTCTGCCTGGGGAACCCACAACCGTTCATCGTCCGGAATCGCCTCGGTGACCAGGTCGGCAGTGGCATGCGGGAGTTTGGGAAAGGGTGATACGGTGTCGTTCATTGTCCGTCTCGTTCAACAGGTGAGTGGGGTGGACATGATCACGGGGATCATGTCTCTACTCTAAGCGATCGCATAGCCGCCGTCGACGGGCAGTACGGTGCCGGTAATGAACCGCGCTCCCTGTGAACAAAGGAAAACAGCGGCAGCGGCGACGTCGCCTGGTTCGCCCCAGCGCCCCAGCGGAGTACGTTGCAGGATCTGCCGACTTCGCTCTGGATCTTCATGAAGTGGGCGTGTTAGTTCCGTCTCGATCCAGCCCGGTGCCAGCGCATTGACCCGTATCTGGTCAGGTGCCCAGGCAATGGCCAGGGATCGTGTTAGCTGGACAATGGCCCCCTTGCTGGAACTGTACCCGGGAGCATGCCCACTACCAAAGTAACTGAGCATGGAGGCGATGTTCAGGACGCAGCCACCTTGCCGTTGTAACAAAGGTAAACAGGCCGTGCACATGCGCATGGTACCGGTCAGGTTTACATCGATAACCTGCTGGAAACCATCCAGCGAGAACTCCTGGTTGTTCCGCAGGATGATTCCCGCGCAGTTGACCAGTACGTCCAGTTGGTCGAGAGATTCGGCCAGTTGCTGTACGGCCTCTGGTTGTTGCACATCAAGGTGAACGAATTCCAGGTTGCCATGCCCGGTCGGCAGGTCGGTCTCGATACCCGTGGCCAGCACCTGGTTTCCTTCGCTGGCAAAGGCATCGGCAATGGCGCGGCCAATCCCACCTGTGCCCCCGCTTACGAGAACCTGTCGTGTCATGATTTATCTTGCTCGTTTCAAGGAATTTGGAGACCGCGGGTTCGCGAGTCCGGAAGATCTTATGGTAGCGGAAAAACGGGAGCGGCGGGGACAACCGGCAGGCCTGGAAAATATTGTCTCCACTGGAGAAACAAAGGCTCCGAAGTGCTCCTGGACCGGAATCCCCCCCGATGACGGGACGCTTCGAGGCAGGTAGAATGATATTTCATATGCCAGGGAAAAGAATATTCCTGGCGACCAGATACAACCCAGACAGCAGGTGCAGGTGATGAGTCATTCGATCGATCCACAGCAATTGGCGGAGAAGTTCAGGTTGCGAGACCAGCAACTGGACAGGATCGCACGCCAGTTCAGTCGCCTGGATGAAGAACTCTCGGCGCTGGAAGCCCGCTTGCCGGAATTTGAGGAACAGCCGGTCACGGAATCGCTGCGAACGCGCAAGCCCAGGTAGTCGTCTCAGGTAAGGATGGAACCGTGAGTGATCGTTTAACCGGACTGATTGCGGCGACACCCACACCAACCCAGGATAATGGCGAGGTCTCTCTTGATCTCATCGAACCCCTGGCCGAGCATCTGATCGCGGATGGAGTCAGCGGTGTTTTCGTGGGCGGTACGAGTGGTGAATGCCATTCGTTTTCTTGCCAGGAACGCATGGACGTGGCGGCTCGCTGGATCGAGGTAACACGCGGCACGGAATTCAAGGTCGTTGTTCATGTCGGTGCCAACGCTTTGCCGGAGGCCCGAATGATGGCATCGCATGCCGAGCAATCTGGCGCAGCTGCGATTGCTGCCATGTCCCCGTTTTTCTTTAAGCCGGAGACGGTGGAGTCCTTGCTGGCAGTGCTGCAGGAAATTGGACAGGCTGCCCCTCAGACCCCGCTCTATTATTACGATATTCCCTCGATGACCGGGGTTCACTTGCCGATGGTGGAGTTGCTGGAGCAGGGACGTCGGCAGATTCCCACGTTGCGAGGTTTGAAATACACCAATTCAGATTTCTTGCAGATGCAGCGATGCATGCAGGTAGAGGGCGGCTATTTTGATGTGCTGTTCGGTCATGATGCCGTCTTGGCCGCTGGTTGGCTGTACGGGGTACGGGGTGCGATCGGCACGACCTACAACTTCATGGCCCCTCTTTATCACCAGTTGCTTGCTGCGTGTGAACGTCACGATGATCACCAGGTTCAGCAGTTGCAGGCTGCCTCTTCAGATATTATCGCGGACCTGTTTGAACTGGGGTTTCTGCCGTCTGTCCGCGTGTTGATGGAAGACATGGGGCTTCGCGTGGGTCCACCAAGATTGCCGCTGCTGCCCCTGTCCGAGGATAAATGCGAACAATTGCGAGAGAAGCTGGCTGCCAGGAAGTTCCAGCAATGGCGTGAAGGCCCGGGGGACTGATCCGTGAAGGATTGCTTCGGTCAATTATTCAGGGGCAGGCTCCTTGGTTACTTGATACCGAATTTTTCCCGCAATGCCGTGGCCTTGTCACGGGCAACCTGGGCAAACCGATCCTGCCTGGTCTTGTCCAGCAAGACGGCCAGTAAATCGTAATCACTGATCAGGATGCGTCGCACATCCTCGAACTTGGTGTGGTCATCGATGAAGCGGTCAAATTCCTTGATGGTTCCCTCGAGCACGCTGCGGGCATTCTCAGTTTGCCCCATCCGATCATGGATTTCACTGAGCCGGTGCAGGGACTGGTTGAGACGGATTTGGTACTGCAGTGAATCCGGAAACTGGTTCACCAGCGAGCGTTGGATTTCGATGGAATCAATGATGAGATCCCGGGCTGGGATCAACCGGTCGGATGTTCCGCGCAGGCTGTTATCCCGGAGTTCAAATTCAGCTCGATTATAAAGTGCATGGGCGACCAGTTTCCTGTATTCCGGTATATGTTGATACCGTCGTTGCAACCTGTCACAGACGGCGATAGCTTCTTGCAGGCGATCTCGCACGTGGCTCAAGGGTACGGAGGATCTGCCCCGTGGTAACTTGTGGATGAAGAGCAGGGCATACTCGTACTGGTAGGTCGGGTTGTTGGGCTGGCTGCGAAGGAGGTCATCGACGATATTCCTGGCTTCATTCCAGAGTCGCCAGGGATCGGCCTGGGCATTGGGACGATTGGAAATTCGTATCATGTTTTTCAAGCTGTGAACCAACTCGATCTTGTAGATGGCATTTCCAGGATGTTGCTTTACCAGGTCGACGAGGAGTTTTTCCGCTTCGAGGTGAAGATCAGCGGGGATGAAGTCCATTTTCTGGAGTAGCTTGTCAAGCAGGAAGCTGGCCGCACCTGCCGCGCTCTGGCCAGTCCGTGGTCCACTCTTCATGGGTTGTCCCAGCAGGTTGTAGGTGCGGGCTCGCTGGAAGCGAGCGGCTTCCGTCTGGCGAATGGTCTCTGGGAGTTTGTCCAGTAATGTCAGCGCTGTTTGGTGTTCGGTCACGGAGTTGACCATGTCACTGTTGGTTCGATGAAGTGTTCCCAGTTCGTTACGAATGGCGATTTCCTGGATCCGGTAGCTGGTCTCGTCCGGGAAGTTCTTCTGAAGCTTTTGATAGGCCGTCAGTGCATCCTGGTATGCCGTCTTGGCCGAGGTGATGTTACCGAGTAATAACTGGATTTTTCCAACCCGTAGATGGGCCTCGGCAGCTTTTATTTGTAGCGTGGTATCATCTCGGTTGTAGGCAATAAACTTGCCGTAAAAGTCCAGCATGTTTTCCAGCAGGCGTGCTTCACCAGGTGTGACGGTTGATTCCTGGGGAATGATCAGGTCGGTTGTTTGCTGGCCGAAACTGTCCATGCCCGAGGGATCCTGCGGACGTCCTACCGAGGTAAAGATCCCCTCCAGGGCTTCCATGGCAACCGCCAGGTTGTGTTCCGCTCGTTTTGACTGCTTGTCGGCTTCATTACGCTTCGTGACCGCGACCATCATGGCATCAGCCGTTTTTTTCTGCTGGCGATTTAATTCTTTCAGGGCACGCGAGGTTGACAGGTAACCCACCGACGCCGTGACGGCGACCAGCAGTAGCAGGCAGGCCGTGATGGCTACGCTCATGGCCAGCGCCGGGTTGCGACGGCTCCAGTGTTGTACTATCTGCAGCGGGGAACTGCGACGAGCGAGGATCGGGCGATCGTCGCGGAATCGAGCCAGGTCCTCTGCCAACGCCTGCGCTGTTGTGTATCGCTGATCGGCGTCCCTGGACACGGCCTTCTGAATGATTGTTTCCAGGTCGCGTGGGATGCCATGCCGAATCTCCTGGAGGGGGGGGAGAGATCCTTCCATGATATGACGGATCAACTCCATGCGGCTTTCCTGCGCGAAGGCAGGCTGCAGGGCGGCAAGTTCATAGAGAGTGATTCCCAGGCTGTAAACCTCGCTAACGGCATCGCAGTTACCCTCGAACTGCTCGGGAGCCATGTAACCCAGTGTACCGACGACATCGCCGGTCTGGGTGAGGTTGTTGTTATCCGCGGCCTTAGCCAGGCCAAAATCGGTAATCCAGGCGTTATGCTGCTGGTCGATCAGCAGGTTTGCCGGCTTGATGTCCCGGTGCAGGATTCCATGTTCGTGCGCGTAGTGTAAGGCGTCAGCGACCTGGATCCCGATGGTAGCGATCTGCTGCCAGTCCAGTTGAAGACGGTTGGTGGTCACCATTGCCGATTTCCCGGGATTTCCGTCGTGCTGATCGGATCCTGCGGGTGAAACCGGCGAGATGACAGGAGCAGGGTCGTCATCCTCCGGAGCAAGGGTAGCCGTGTTTTCGTTGGCCCAGCGCGTGACATCGGTGGTTCGTCTCCTGGATCGACCCGCCGAGAGCTGCGTGTTGGCCAGCAGCATCTCGTCGTCCGTTTCCACACCTGCCTGGTCCCGTTGGTGCTGGTAGTATTCCAGCAGGCTGTCCAGGCCGTATCCCTCGATCAACTGCATCACGTAGTAGTAAATACCATCATGTTGTCCCACGCCAAACACCGGGACGATATTGGTGTGGTGTAGACGGCCGGCCGACTTGGCCTCGCGGAGGAAGCGCTCCACCTGTTTTTGCGTACGTCCCATGCCCTCCGTCGGCAGTACCTTGAGTGCGACGCGTCGCGCCAGTGATTGTTGCCAGGCTTCGTAAACGATGCCCATGCCACCCCGGCCGATCTCGCGCAGGATCCGAAAGTCTCCCAGTTGTTCCGGCATGTTGGACGGAGGCTTGACCGTGGAGGGACGTCGATCCTGCGAGACCTTCTTTTGCTGTTTCAGTTGTTCCATCATGGCGATGGATGGAAACAGGGACTCGATTTCATCCGCGTGGTCGGGGTAACGAGAAACGTAATCGTTGATGGATGGATGTTCCCCGCCACGAAGGCGCCTGGCGAATTCTTCGGCCAGCACCTCGACCGGGTTCTCTTCTGAATGCTCGTGGGGCATGATGCGCCAGGGGTTTATGAGGAAAAGGAAAGTCCTGGTGTATTGACTAGTATTTCTCGCAGTCGCTTGAGGGCTCGTACATACCGGTTGCTGGCCGCGGATTTTTGTAACCCGAGTGCCTCGGCCGTTTCCTGGTTGGTGAGTTCTTCGAAGTGTCGCAGGACCAGTACTTCACGGTCCATCTCGTCCATCTGTTCCAGCGCTTGCTCGATTCCTGCCAGCGCCTCGGCACGCATGGCAACCTGGCTGGGTGAAGTTTGCTGGCCGACCAGGTAGGCAGCCAGCGAGACGGACGTTGCCTGCGGGGCCGCGCCCTGGGGACGTCGTACTTCTCGTCCCGCGGCACGCCGCTTTGCCTTCAGGTGCCGACGATGAACGTTGATCAACGTTTGCCCGGTGATCGACCGTATCCAGATAAAAACCGATACCACGGGGTTGCCCAGGTAATGAGGGATCCGGTTGACTGCATCCAGGTAAGATTCCTGTACCACGTCCGCCGGGTCCACACGGCCGTGCAGCCGGTGGTCCATCCGGAAGGCCACCATGCGTTGTAGCCGTTCGCGATGTTCGTCGAACAGTTGCGCAAGCGTGGCTTCTCCGTTGTCACGCAGCTGCGTCAGGACTTCTTCGTGATGATAGGATTCGTCTGTCATGGGGAAAACCGAGGATCCAATTACGTGTTGATTAAGAATAGTTAGCGTAAATCTCATTTTCGCGTCCCGATTTCTGGCGTCAACGGCAACTGTGGAAACTATACCCCTGCAAACACCGGTCACTATTACAGGACTCGGTTATTACGGCCAAAAAATGGGGAAAAGAAGTTTCCCTGTCCGGGACTGATGGTCCCGAGCTATTTTTTCCGAGGCCGCCTTGGCGACCGGGTGTTTCTACTCTTCAGACACCTTTTGACAAGTGAGCCACGCCGTGGCTTTTCAGGCCTTTTGTAAAGGAGAATGATCATGAAACGCCAATTACTCTTACTGTGCCTGGTTGCCACGTTCGTGTTGCCCGCTACCGGGGTATCGTTACTGCAAGCCAAGCCTTTCAAACCATCAGTCAAGAAGTTGAAACCATCAGTCAAGAAGCTGAAACCATCGAAACCGGCGAAACCGTTTGCGGCCAAGCCCAAACCTGCTTATCTCAAGCCAGGGATCACGAAGCCGACGTGGTCTATTCTTCCGCTGCCCCCGAAGCCTCCAAGGCCCCCGATCGTTGTGCTGCCGCGGGTTGCGCCGCCGATCATCGTCTCGGTCGGACTGGTGCGTCCGGTACGCAGAACCGTGTATTCCACGGTCGTCGTGGAGAAAGAGCGCAGTGTCAAACCGGCTCGTATTGTCAAGATCCTCGACACGATTCACGTGCTGGTATCCCAGGCAGGCAAGGTTCACAAGGTACGACTGCTGGGACTCGATCCGGTTACCAGCACGGAGGTTTATCCCGAGGTCCATGCAGCAGCCCTGGACTACATGAAGAAAGAATTTGAAGGTGAGTTGGTTTACCTGGGTTTTGATGAGGCTGTCGGAACGACAGATGAACAAGGAACCAGGCTCGCCTATGTTTACCGGATGGAAGACCGGGAACTGGTCAACGAGGACGTGATTGAACATGGTTTTGCCGTGGCAGCCACGACCTATGGATATGACCAGAAGCGGGATTTCTGCAAGGACCAGTCAATCGCTGAAAAATCCCGGCTGGGGGTTTGGGCCGTCGTTTCGCGTTCGGGAGGGTGATGGTATTGATCGTCGTTTGCCAGGCTCGCTCCGTGGCCAGGTAGGGCGGCTTTTTCAGCCGGCCGTGGCTTCACCGGGAGGGTTGCTTCCAGGTGGGATCACGGCCGGTTTTGCATTCGAGAAAGTCTCGGTCCTTTTTTGCGAACTGTTACTTGCTTTTCCAGCGATTTATCGCTCCTGGATCGCCCGCCTGCGGAACCGCGACAATTTGGCTTTTACCTGGCTGCTCATTACACTACCATCACTGACCAAAAGACGGGTTATTTCCTGTTGTTGGTGAGTACTTTCACGATTCTCAGCCGCTATAACCCTAGTCATTTCCTGAGAATGGTCTGACATGAAAACCGTTTCCACCTCCAAGGCAACCGGGTTTGACCCGGCACAGATTATCAAAGAACACCAAGCAGGTGTTTGGCGTTATCTACGTGCTCTCGGATGTGATTCGCAGCAGGCCGATGACTTTACACAAGAAACCTTTCTCAAGGTCCTGACCAAACCATTTGACAACTACAACCCGGCAGCCACGGTGGCCTATTTAAGACGAGTCGCCTATCACTTGCTGATCTCTGCCAAGCGTCGCGACAAGCGTGTAATGCTGGTTGAAAACATCGAGGAAGTAGAAACCACGTGGAGTCGCTGGGTTACAACGGATAACGGCGAAGAGTTATTGGAAAGATTGCGAGAATGTCTCGAGGCACTTTCCCAGCGGGCACGAGGTGCACTGGAAATGCGATTCAAGGAGCGTGTACCCCGGGCACAGATTGCTGCCTCGCTGGAAATAACGGAACATGGAGCCAAGAACCTGATGCAACGCGCCAAGAAGCAACTCAAAACCTGCATCGAGGGTAAGATGCAATGAAACGCGAACCTCATGATCCGATCCTGGATGCCTGCCTGGAAGAAATCCTGGGAGGACATACTCCCCCGGACCTGTCAGATTCCATCATGGAGCACTGGCAGAAACTGAAATCAGTTGCATCTCCTGGAGATACTGTTCCCGGATTGCTGGAAACGAGTACCGTGGTATCGCCACCGGTCACTTCTTCCCTGCCTACCAAAGGCTCGCTGGATTTACCGGTCCAGCAGGCAGTTACCAGTGGTTCTCCTACAAATGATCAACTCCAGACACCTGTACCAATACCACAAACCCACGCCTTACGGCGTGCTTCTTCCTGGTCACGGACGGCTACGTTGCTCAGTATCCTGACGATTGGTGCCTGTCTGGGGTTGATTGCCATCAAGGTCTTCCCACCGCAACAGCCGGTTACACCAGGAAACGCCGTCGCCGACAACGCCGGGGAAACCTTACCTGCGCCGGCGAATTCCTCCACAGATTCCCAGCACGCGGCCAGGGAACCATCCTCGGTGGCAACACCGGGAACGACTCGCCCAACCACGCACGAGGACAGGCAAGCTTCCGTAACACCTGGTAATCCGAGAGGGCAATTTGGAAATCCGAAAGCGGTTGCAAGTTCCGGCAACACTTCAAGTAACTCTCGAGTCGAAGCGGTTGACAACCAGGTAATCATCGAGTTTGTGAATCAGAAATTGTCCGATTCATGGCAGGCAGCAAAACTCTCGCCTTCTCCCAGGGCAACGGATACTGAATGGTGTCGCCGCGTCTATGTTCGACTACTGGGTCGCATCCCCACGAAGCAGGAGCTCGATCATTATGTCAACTTAAAATCTTCCGGGGACAAGCGTGCCGAGCTGGTTGATCGATTACTCGATGGCGAGCAATACGTTCAAGAGTACGCTCGACACTGGACCACCATCTGGACCAACCTGTTGATCGGACGCCGCGGCGGACTGAACAAGGGTGACCTGTCCAACCGCCAGGGTTTACAGCAGTACCTGCAAGACGGTTTCCAGGAGAACAAACCCTATGACCAGATGGCTTATGAATTAATCTCGGCGACCGGCTCCAATACCCCCGGCACTAAGAACTACAACGGTGCGGTCAACTTCATCCTGGCGAACATGAACGACCATGCGGTCCTGGCTACAGCTCGCACCTCCCGGGTTTTCCTCGGGAAACAACTCCAATGCGTGCAATGTCACAAGCATCCGAAAAACCGCTGGGCACAGCAAGATTTCTGGGAAATGAATGCCTTTTTTCAACAGGCGCATGTTATCCGGGATAAGCAAACCAAGGTTTCCCAACTGGTTAACCGCGACTTCCTGGGCAAGCAGGGGGATCCTGATGAGGCAGAGATCTATTTTGATGACCCTGGGGGTTCCATGCGTGTGGCCTACCCCCGTTTCCCGGGTGGTAAACCGCTTAGTCACAGCGGACAGGTTGATCAATTTGACCGCCGAACGGAGTTAGCGAAACTGGTACAGCAATCGGACGACCTGAGCCGTGCAATGGTTAACCGGGTCTGGGCTCATTTCCTGGGATTTGGTTTCACGCGTCCCATTGATGACATGGGACATCACAACCCACCAACCCATCCGGAACTCCTGGATCACCTGTCAGAGCAGTTTACGGCTCATTCCTACGACATGAAGGACTTGTTTCGCTGGATCACGCTAAGTGATGCTTTCTCGCTTTCAAGTCGATTCTCGGATGGGAATACAACCGATACACCTGAACTGGGACAAGCCCCCTGGTTCAGCCGTTACTACACGCGTCCCATGCAACCCGAAGAGGTTTACCAATCCTTGTTGGTCGTGGCTGGTCAGGATCACTCAAAGAGTTCACCTGGTGAGATTGAACAAGCGCGTCAGGACTGGTTGAGCCAGTTTGCCCGAAAACTGGGGAACGATGAGGGAGACGAAAGTAACTTGTTTGATGGCAATATTCATCAATCACTGGTCATCATGAATGGTCCCTTGATGGAACAGGCTACCGATGCTAACACACGCAGCGTGCTGGCCCGGGTGCTGGAAAGCAAGATGGAGACTACTGAAAAGGTAGAACACCTCTTCCTGACAGCCGTGGCGAGAAAACCAACCAAGCAGGAGTTGAAACTTGTCCAGCAGATGATGGAGAAGACTTCTCCCGAACAGATGCTGCAAGACATCTGGTGGGCACTGCTGAACAGCAACGAGTTCATCCTTGACCACTAGTGAGACCTGGGATGACCATCGCAGTGATGCACTCGGCAGGGCCGCTGTTAAGGCTGGGCATTGACGCTGGTTGATGATGGCGGGATACTGGGTCTCCGTTCCGTTTCACCTGTGCATTCCTTCTGTACTGCGTTCCACGCGGCTATTTGATTGCAGATGAGCCTTGGCGTCCCCATACACTCTGACGTCTGCCGAGGGGACGTTTCGTCCCATGTTCAGGCTGGCCATCCCAGTACTGATCGAACAATTACTGGTCATGCTGGTCGGCCTCATTGATCTACTGCTGACCTCTCGATACCTACAAGATCACGGTTACATCGCTGCCATCGGTGTCATGGCATATATTCTCTGGATGATCCCCTGCGCCTTCGGGATCGTGGCCATCGGGTCGACCGCGCTGACAGCACGATTTGTCGGTGCCCGTGATTACAACATGGCAGTCCGGACCACGAACCAGTCGCTGTTACTGGGGATTGTTTTGGCCGTGCTGGTCACGCTGGTAACATTTTGGTTTGGCGACGCGTTTCTGAAACTACTGGGAATGCCTCCGGACGCGGCAGAGCCCGCCAGGCGTTATCTCCGATACGTGATACCCGTCATTCCAGCGATGATGGTCCAGCAGGTCGGCATTGCATGCCTGCGGGGTGCTGGCGACACGATGAGTGGTTTCATTACGATGGCCATCGTCAACACGATCAATGCCGTTGTTGGCATCACGCTGGTGATTGGATGGGGCCCTTTCCCGTCTCTTGGATGGGATGGCCTCGCGCTGGGAACCGTGAGTGGTTACATTACTGGCGCTGTCATCGTGATGATCCTGTTGCTGCGTGGCCGGGCCGGCATGAAACTGAAGAAAGAGTATTTCAAGTTTGACGTGGATCTATGCCGGAGAATCCTTCGAATCGGCATTCCTGGTGGAGCGGATCAACTTTTCCTGGTTGCCTGTCACCTCTGGTTTCTTTCGGTCATTAGCAGCTTGGGGACGCTGGCGTTGGCTGCACACAGCCTGGGAATCCGCATCGAGTCACTGGCCTATCTACCGGGATCCGCTTTTCATGTTGCCGCTGCCACCATGACGGGACAGTACCTTGGGGCAGGCGATTATTTGCGAGCGAGGAGAAGTGCCCTGACGGCCACCTTGACTGGTGGAACATTAATGATCGGAACGGGTTTTCTCTTTTACTTTGGTGCCGAATGGCTGACGGGAATTTTTCTTGTGGACGCCAGTCAAGAGGTTGCCACGGTGACCGTTCGACTCTTACAAATGGTCTCCATCTCCATGCCTTCCCTGGCCTTAATGATCATCCTCAACGGGGCTCTTCGAGGTGCCGGAGACACTCGCTGGCCGTTACTTTTCACCTTCCTGGGCCTGCTCTGCATCCGTATTCCGTTAGCTTACTGGCTGGCCAAGGACCAGGTACAGATCCCCATCCTGGGGATTTCATTCGACGGCTGGGGCCTCGGGATCATCGGTGCCTGGTATGCGATGATCGTAGATGTCGTCGTGCGTAGCCTGATGATCACGGCAAGATTCTGGCACGGTGGCTGGCAGCGAATTCACGTTTAGACAGTTCCCTGTCTTTCGTTAGGCCTCGACGCTGGACTCCGCTTTTTCGCGAGCCTTGAAGAGCTTCAGCAAGATCGATCGCAGTTGTTTCAGGCGAATCGGCATCGAGAGGATAACACGATGTCTCGCTACCTCCGCCTGTTCCACCAACATTTGCTGATTCTGATCCACGAAAAGAATCGCAGGAATATGACTGGTCAGTTCATCTTTCCCAAACCGGTTAAAGGCCTCGAGAGCCTGGATTCCCAAATCGCTCGCACAGAAAATAACACAATCTGCAATACTTTGATCGTCTTCAAATCGTTGGATCGCACGTGTCGGATTACCGAAAACCAACACGCGATATCCACGTTCCTTAAGTTTCTTTCGAAACAGATCCTGCATCGGAACACGGGACTCAACGATCATAATGCTTCGTGACTGACCCTCGTCGGTAATCGACCGATCGAATCCCCGATCCGGATTGCGAACAGGTCGCACTTCACCATCCTCAACTCTCTTGGCCGCCTTCTTCAAGTCCTGGAGTAAATCCGTTGGACTCTGGTAACGTCGTTCTGGATTCAGTTCCATGGCTTTATGAACCACTGCAGCTACTGGACTGGGCAATTCCGGAACCCATTTACTGATCGGTACCACGTTGCGGAATCGTTCAATGCTCATTCTCTGCATACGGTCTCGCGTATCTGCCAGTGGAGCACGACCTGACAGCATGGAATAAAGCATGCACCCCGTAAAATAAATGTCGCTCCGCACATCATTTCGTTCAACACGAGTCGACCGTTCCAGTCCAGCATAATCGACACTACGAGGATTCGGTGTGCCCTCGAAATCGTCGTCGATGTCGCCAATCATTGTTGCCAATCCAAAATCAACGAGCTTGGCTCGCCCCATGCTGGAAATCAAAACATTGGACAACTTGATATCGCGATGCGTAATTCCCTGGTCAAATGCATAGACCAGGCCGCTGGCCACATCCATGGTCAGGCGCAGGCTTTCCTTGAGCCCCATCTGTTCACGAACTTTCAGGAAATCGCGGAGATTCCGTCCCTCCACGAACTCCATGATCATGAACGGACGCCCTCGATCCGTGGAAACCTCGTAGATCGGCACGATGTTAGGGTGGAGCAACGGCATCTGCAGTTTCGCTTCTCGCAAAAACTGTTCCGTGACTCGCAAGTCACCACTATAACGCGTTCGCAAAACCTTGGCCGCAACTACCCTCTCCGACTTGGTATCGACAGCTCGATAAACACGCGCAAAAGTCCCGGTACCTACCAGGTACAAAACCTTGTAGTGACCATAAAAATAGCCATCACGTTTACCAACAATAATGCGTTCGAGCTGCCAGTTTGTCAGGAATTCCTTGCGCAGCAGCAGGCTCGTCATTTCTTCTGGCGACACATCGCGACTACCTAGCTCACCCCAAATCGCTTCCAATTGCGGGGCAGCAAGCAAGCCACAATCGAAGCTCAATTGGGCAATTCGTTCCGCAGACATCATCGCCATAACTACAAATGCCTCTCGTTCACCTTACCTAAAGTACTTACTGGTATAGAGTTCGCGCCAGTAAGGTAGCATCCTTTATAGTACGTCAGACAACCTCATATCGCAATGTCGAGCTGCTACATCTTATTATCGGCGATTTGGTCGAAAAGTTTCGGTGATTGCAACAACATTTGGCACAGAAAGAGCTTGTGACAAGTGTAAATTAGTGCAAGAAAGCCCATTCTCGTCAGCGAAACCATGGGACATTTATGTCAGGAATCACTCTGATCCCCGGCCGAACGCATTTGATCGCGTTCTCGGCGAGTGGCCTCAACATCAAAGGTCAAGTACTTCATATCCAGTCGTAATTGATTTAAGGCATCCTGGATTAGCCGCAGGATACGACGGCGACGCTGGCTGGCATCAAGTACGTTTTGCATGAAAGGTTGCAAAAGCTCCTGGCTAGCAGGCGGCAGTTGGTGGATTGCCGACCTTAATTCCAGGACATCTACCGGCCAATCATCAACCGGTTCAAGACAAAATCGAGGCTCTGAAAACATCACTATCTCATTCCTTCCATTGCTTACGGCGTCTAATTACCTACCTCTCTCTGTGCAGCTGCCATGCCTAACTAACCGGGATTCGATTAACTAAAAATAACTCCTTAACCTGATTGAACTTAGCCCTTTCTGACAAGTATGCGCAACCAACATCCCATGTTGCCAAAAGACCCCACTTGATCTGGCTGAAATCCGCAAACCCTGATACAAGCGTCTCTTACATTCCGCGGCGAGAGAAGTAACTGCGTTGTTTTTTGACCGCAGGCAACTCCGATCTCATGCTGACCGAAATACTCTCACCCGGCGAACGAACGAGGTGAAACCAGGCTCCATGCAATTAATCCGGTCGCTTTCCGCCTGTGTTCCTTCGACTTCAGCGATAGCTACATTCCCCTGGCGTTCCAGGCTGTTGAGCATTTGCTGTGTATTCTTCCTGGTGGGATGGTTACCAACACTTCACCTGCTGCACGCGGATTTCCAGGACAGTTTCGAGTCCAGTGAAGTCGCCTGGCAACTGCGTCATTCAGACTGCCAGGCCAGGATTACGATTCAAGAGCGACAATTTCGAAACGCACGTTCAGGAGCTGGTTGTGAATTCGTTCAAATTGAAATGGGTCGTGGTACCTATGCACATTTAACCTACAGCATTCCTCCTGTCAGGGTGATTGATGAGTTACAACCGGGTTTGTGGATAAAATCAAACCGCATGTCACTACAGATCATGGCTCGAGTTGTCTTACCCCGGACGATTGATCCGAAATCTGGCAAACCACTCAAGTTCCTGATCCGTGGATCCCAGTACGAATTAGCTGGACAGTGGCAACGCCTTTCGATTCAACGGTGTCGTGAGGCAATGATGCGACAGATTCCGAGCCTGCGGTCCCAGTTCGGGTCAACGGTTAATCCAAAACAAGCCTTCATTGATATGATCGTATTGAATACCTACGGAGGAATCGGGAGCACGAGCATCTGGACCGACGACTTACGGATTGCTACGCCAATCACTGGATATGTGGGCCCGAATCAAAATCAACCGGCAGCGAAATTATCGACCGGGTCGTCCGTGGCCCCGGCAGCGTATATAAAAAACGGATCAACGGCGGAAAACAGTGTCCAGGTAAAAGGCAATTTATTACTGGTTGACAAGCGTCCATTTTTCGCACGAATCATTGAATACAATGGTGAATCTTTTCAATGGCTCCAAAAGCTCGGCTTTAATACGATTGCCCTGAAAGAGCAACCGACAGCTCACCAGATCAAAGAAGCGACACGCCTTGGAATGTGGTTAACCATTCCGCCGGCAAATCGTTCGGCGGGTCAACCTGTCCGTACCACGGCCGATCGTTGCCTGGCCTTTGACCTCGGCGACCATTTAACTCATCGCCACATGGCCGCTAGCCGGCAAATGATCTCCTCGATTCACGACCTGGAGCTCCCTGGCATGCCGCTAATCACGGCGGCACCTTCAGGTGCATTGAACTCCTACAGTCGACAGTGTGATGTACTGCGTTTACCCTGGAATCCTCTCTACCAAAGCGTTAACCTGAACTCTGCCACGCAATCACTTCGAGAGCGAGCCAGCCGGTTACAGCATGGAACTTCTTACTGGACAACCATTTCCACGCAACCACCAACAACCTTGATCGGCCAGTGGACAGCCTTTGGAACCCAGCACTTATTTCCACGCAACGTTGAACCCGAACAAATTCGTTTTCTTGTCTTTTCTGCAATTGCCTCGGGAACCCGTGGTCTCTATTTCCGCTCGTGGAGCCGCCTTGATGCACCTGACACCAGTACCGAGATTCGCAGTAACACGCTGGAATTAATCAATCATAAAATCCAGCTGATACAACCCTGGCTCGCCGGCGGTGTTTACCTTGGAGATCTTGATACGAACGCCACGGATGTACGAGCATCGATGCGGCAAACGGATCGTGCCAAGCTGCTGATCCTGTTGCGTTCATCTGCGAGACAGCAATTTGTCACCTCTCCAACCAAGTCAAAATCGTTTTCCTTCGATGTCCCTGGAACCCCGGTTACCTACCGTCCTTACTACCTGCACCGGGATGGTCCGAAAACGCTCCAGTCGGCACGTGGAAACCAGATTCACTTGAGCATGCAGAAAGACGAACGGATTTCGCTGGTCGTTTTGACCGCGGATCAACTCGTACGTGATTACCTGTATGAACAGACCAGCCTCGAACGTCGTCGCGAGTCGCACTTACGGCTCAAGATCGTTATCGACCGACACAGTCAATTCAAACAAATCTCCGCTTCGGTTCCATCTGCTTCCCAACCCGAACAGGCAAAGCAAACGCTGCGAATTGCCGAACAGCATTTATCCCAGGCCCAGGCGCTCCTCAACAGCGGCGATCGCACCGGGGCCAATCAATTCACTGAAAAAGCAGATCAATCACTACGTCAACTGCGATGGGATTTATGGAACCAGGCAGTCCGTTTCTTCCCGACTCCTGTCTCGAGCCCTTATTGCATCGGTTTCCAGACACTTCCCAATCACTGGGAACTTGTCGAGCAGATGAAGACCGGACGCTGGGGTCCCAATATCCTACCTGGCAGTGACTTTGAAGACCTGCAGGTACTTCAACAGGCCGGCTGGTTACATCACCAGGAAGCGAACACCGGACATCTTGCCGTCGTCGAGTTATCGGCGAAACAACCGCACGGGGGCAATTATTGTCTCCATTTATCGACACAGGTTCGGCCCTCTGCCGAGCCAAGCGAATCGAGTCAGCGTCCACGGGTGCGGATCATCTCCGGATCTGTCGATGTTAAGACAGGTAGTCGTTTGAGAATTCACGGTTGGGCCAAGGTGTCTCTTCGCTCGCAACATCACTCTGACGGGCTACTGGTCTATGATTCACTTGGCGGGCCAACGCTCGGTGACCGCATTCGGCCGACTCTTGGCTGGCAGGAGTTTATCCTCTATCGAGCCGCACCCCGGAACGGTTCTTTTCATCTTACCTGTGAGTTGCAAGGTCCGGGAGAGGCATGGCTGGATTCGGTGAGCGTACAGTTACTGGAAACCGTCCCTGCCAATCCACCCTTGCCAGTACCCTCGCAAAATTAACAAGAGTCATCCCGGATACAACGTCCCTCGACTTGCCTCTTGGCAGCGGGCCCTTTACGATCTTAAAAGTGAAACCAAGGTATTCGTGTTGAGTTTGCCGTCTTCACCTGTTTTCAAGATTTCCTGGCGATGAATTTTCCAGAACTTCAACCATGGCTACCCGCACTGGCATCTGCACTGGTGTTATTGGTTCTTGCTGCGATCACGTTGAAACTCTGGTGGAGAGGCCGCACCAGCCAGGATTCCGCGGGACCGGACCTGCACATCGACCTCGCTGCAATCGGCCTGGCCGTTCCGCCCCCAGGGCCTGTCCGACTCGAGTTATATGGAACTCCGGTTCGTTTGCGTGTACTGGTGGCAGCGCCCGCAGGACGCCACCAGTCCCCTCTTCATGAAGAAGACCTGCCCATCCTGTTAAACCAATTCCTGCCGGGTCTGGCAGAAATATTTTCGCTGCACCTCCCTGTCTGCCGATGCTGGCCCGCACAGCTTAGTTCCCAGGGCTTTTCCCAGTCTTTCTTCAATCATGTCCCGCTGCCCGGGAACCGGGGCAAGGGAACACCCTGGACGAGCCTGACGGGGAAATTCCAGGTAGGAGAACAGGGCTTTCTGATCGGATTGGTTTGTTGTTCAGAAACATCCAATAGCTTGAGCCAGTTTATCGTCGAACATGAAGGTCAATGGTTTGACACGTTACGTATTCGCCAGGATCCATCATGACTAGCTCCTGGCAAAAGCTGCGTGATGATGCCAGGCAAATATGGAAGACCGGAGTGGCCGCGGTTGACAGTCAACAGCTGGTGAAACAGGCACTGCAACTAAAAGGCCAAACCCTTTGGATACAAGATCAACCCATTGACCTTTCCGAGACCCGACGGATCGTCGTGATAGGCGCTGGTAAAGCCGGGGCCGGTATGGCCACCGGGCTGGAGGCCGTGCTCCTGGACTCTACACCCTTCCCGGGGATCGTGGCAGGATGGATTAACGTACCCGCCGACTGCGTACAGACGCTGCGTTGTATCCAATTACACCCTGCCCGACCCGCCGGTCTCAATGAACCCACGCAAGCGGGAGTACAGGGATCTGCGCAAATCCTGGACCTGGTTCAGACCCTGGACCCCTCCGACCTGTGTATCTGCCTGCTTTCCGGTGGTGGGTCAGCATTGCTGCCGGCACCGATAAACGGAATCTCACTGGCAGATAAGCAACAGGTCACCCAGTTCCTGAGTGCTGCAGGTGCCAATATCCAGCAACTCAACACCGTTCGCAAGCAACTCAGTGCCATCAAGGGTGGCAGGTTGGCCAGGGCCTGCCGCGCTAATCGCCTGGTCACCCTGGTTATCTCAGATGTTCCCGGGGATCCGCTCGACATCATTGCCTCCGGTCCGACCGTTGTAGATTCCAGCACTCCAGCTGAGGCGATCGCCATACTGGACTCTTTCAAGGCAAACGAATCCAACCTCTTGAATACGGTCTATGGTGCCCTGCGTGCACAGGTCGAGACTCCTGTAATGGCACTCTCGGGCGGCGGACCCGATGTTACCAATCATATTATCGGGAACAACCAACTGGCCGTGGAAGCAGCTGTTCAGGAAGCCCGCAACCGTGGATATCGCTGCGATTGCGAATTTGCGGTCGACCTGGAAGGAGCCGCCGAGGAAGTCGGACAACAACTGTCACGCCGCGGAATACAAATGAAGATAAGCGGCGAAGTCAATTGCTGGATCAGTGGTGGCGAGCCCACGGTCCAGTTGGCCCCTCTCTCCCAGCGAGGTCGTGGAGGCAGGAACCAGCAACTGGTGCTGGCTGCACTGGACGACCAGCTTCGACATCTCGCGGAGCAAGATTCATCTGTTCCCTGGCAGGGCATGGCCCTGTTGTCCGGTGGTACCGATGGAGAAGACGGTCCCACGGATGCCGCCGGAGCTTTCCTGGACCAGCAAGTAGCGGAATTAGCGCGACAACAAGGGCTTCATCCTCAACCCTACCTAGATCGCAACGACGCTTATTCATTCTTCGATGCAGTCCAGGCACTGGTCAAAACTGGCCCCACGCATACCAACGTCTGTGATCTGCGTGTATTGCTGACTGGCAGCCCCTAGGGTGGCCTCACGGGAAAACACGGCAGGAGACACCGCGCATAACAAGAGCCGGCCCAGGCCGGCTCTTGAAGTCTGTTGCTTTCCAGTTGCTAAGCTGACCGCTCAGTCCCACCACCATTGGCCTTTGGGCAGCTGTGGGGTACCCACATCGAGACGAACTTTCTTCAGGTTACCATCATCATCTGAAAGTAACCGCTCAGTGGCCAAGGCCAGGGTCGGCTGAATGTTCACGCCTCCACCAATCGGTGTCATGAGCGTCGTTCCCTTCCAGATAGCGTTAACCGCCGTTTCTACCTTGTCAGGCGTCGTGTAGTTATTAACGGGCAGCAGGCTCTCATCTGCAAAGACTTTCATGGTCCAGCCTGACTGTCCATAGTAGTCCTGTTTCTGGATGAAAGCAGCCGCGATCGTCATATCGATCAGGTTTCTCAACTGACCGTACACCGGCGACTTGATGGCAAGTTGAGGATACCGGGCGGTGAAAGACTGCACGAAGGCTTTCCCGGCACGATCCACACGTTGAGCGGCAACACGTCCACCGTCTGCCTGGACCAGTTCATCGGCGCCGATCAGCTTGACACCATCGCCCACCAGTTCCATGGCTGTTTCATCATCACTCACTCGCACACACTCGTAATCAGGAATGAAATACCAGCGTTGCAGTGCGTTGCGAGCCACGTCTCGGGGATTCGCCCGAGAAGCATAACTGATAATCTTGACCGGCGGTTTCTCAAGTCCGATCCCAATCAACTTCATGCGGTAATCGGCTTCTACCAGGACCTGGGCAAAGTGAGTCTTCGGTGAAATACCACCGATAGTGACTGTCTGGAGGCCCAGGCTTTTCTGTAAGCCATTAGTAATTCGAGCCGTATCACGCGGCAGTGCTCGTCCACCAAGCCCTACCAGGAACTGTTGCATCCGTTGCAGGCCTTCCCTGGTTGGATCGATGGAAACACTGATCACATGAGCGCGTTCACCGGTAGGTGGAAATGCACGCATGGCGACGATCAGGTCCTGCAACTCCATCACGGAATGCCCGGTAACAACACCAATGGGCCGTCCTGACGGATCGATAGCATAACCTTCTGCGGGGCCGGCAAGGACAATATCGCCTGTTTCCGGATAGAAGAAAATATTCTGAATTCGTGTCATGCCGGCCATGAATTTCATGTCCTCCGTAACCGCTTGACCGTTGGCCAGACGTTCGGCAATCACAGCTTCCAGGCGATTCAAGGAAACCTTCCGAAGCTTGCTCGGGCGAGCCACCTTCTGATTCAAAGCAGCCTTAGCTGCATCCACACGTTTACGAGTCAAACGTGGATCAATCTGGCGAACACGCAAAACACCGTCCGGGCTGACAATGACCCCGGCACCCCCTTGCTGCCCCTGGCCACCACCCTGGCCACCCTGGCCACCCTGGCCACCCTGGCCACCAAAGCCACCACCTTGGCCACCACCCTGGCCACCACCAAATTGAGCTGTCGCATCATGACTTCCCACAAACATGGTGATCGCCAAAGCCATCCCGATCCACAGGCTGGTACGTTGTGTGTAGAACATCTGCTTACCTCTCCGGGTTACCGGACTTAAGAATCGCCACTGTAATGTAATAATCCTGTTCCTGTTTCCCATCTCAATGATTGCCGTGGCAACCGTGAAGATAGTTCGGCAAAGAATGCTGAATTGGCATTCCATCCCGCTTCTCTACCTCGCTTTCCCAGCAGAGTTCTAACCCCTGATTCAGGTGAACTCCAGTATCAAGAAAAGCACTAAAACCCCGTAGTTTGATCTTAATTCGGTAAAATGGATAAGGCAAGAAATTATTGCTGTTCTCGCCTCAAATTACCCAATTTAACCAATCCTGGGCTCGGATTACGTGGACAAATCTTAACGTCTTGATAAACCACGTGTTAGTTTCTTCTCACTGGCCCCATTCCGAGCATTTTGCGAGGCCCGCTAACATATTCATTATCGGCAAGAAAAAACCTCAAACAACGGTGTCGTGGCTCTGTCACACCAATCCTTGCAGAACGCATAATCCGAAGCGATTTTTGGCATTTCCTGGCCCGGGTCAACCAAAGGGCCCGGGAACCGGTCAGATCAAGTCCATTGAAGCGCCGGTCTAATCCAAAAGCTTCGCATAACCGGGCAGGTCCGCGGGTGAGCTCACGAGATTTAACCTGTCCGCGACGAATCTGCATTAATTCCATTCCTAAAATCGGTTCCACGGCTCGAATCAAGACGGCACCCCCCTGGCCCCTCGATTCCGTTACGGCGTTCAGACAATAGCGTGCATGGATCGAATAGACGTAGGCACGGCCTGGTGGACCGAACATCACTTCGTTCCGAGGGGTCTTACCCCGGTAAGTATGGCAAGCCGGATCACGTTGTGGCAGATAGGCTTCTACTTCCACGATCATTCCAGCAGTCACTCCCTGGGGTGTCCAACGAAAGAGATGTTTACCCAGTAAATCGAGCGCAACGTCCACGGTAGCACGACTATAGAACCTGGTTGGGAGTGCCGGTTGCAGCGATTTCATTTCAGCAAGTCGAAGTTTGCGCATCGATTTCGTCATTTCATCATCAGGACGAGAGCGAGGATTGGTGCCAGGAATCCATCAATCGTACGGCAGCGGATTCACCACTGCCGATACACTGTGGAATACCCACACCTCGCAGTCCATTACCGGCTATCTCCAGGCCGGGATAACGGGCAACCGCCTGATCAATCTCTTCAACTCGGTCCAGGTGTTGTAGATGATACTGGGGCATTGCGTTATTCCAGCGCACGACTTCATTGATAACGGGACCCTCTCGTACCCCAACCAAGTCTTCCAGTTCACGGTGAACCAGGGATTGAATCTCGTCATCGGGCTTGAGTAATATTTCCGGTTGCCCGGCACCACCCACGAAAGTGCGCAAGAGCACGTGTCCCTCTGGAGCCCGACCTGGAAACTTGACACTGGAAAAACTGGTCGCCAGGATGGCTCGTTTTTCCCTGGCCGGCACCACGAAACCAAAACCATCCAGGGGATGAGAAATCGCTTCTCGTCGATATCCGCTGATCACGACTGCCGAACTGGCTGTTTGAACCTGTCCCAGTTGCTCGGATAACTGTTCATCAACCGAAGCCAGCAATCTCGCTGCAACGTGAATCGGTGTTGCCACGATCACTCCATCACATGCCACCTGATCCTGTCCCACCTGGTTACCGGCAGCAAGATCGAGCAACCAACCCTCCTGCTCGCTGCCTGTCACCCGTGTGACGGTCGTGTCCAGGTGAATCGATCCGGCAGGTAATTGTTGAGCCAGTTGGTCTACCAGGGTCGAGAGGCCGTTTCGCAGGGTAAGAAACATGCCATAGCGAGCACCGGATTCACCTGGCTGGTTTTTCGCAACCCGCCGGGCCTGACGTCCACCCCGGATCAAGCCCCCGTGAACCTGTTCCATTTCCACGAACTGGGCCAGCGTGGCCTGCATGCTCAGTTTTTCCGGATCGGCAGTATAAATCCCTCCCACCAGGGGCTGCACGATCCGTTCGAACATTTCATTACCGAACCGTCTGCGTGTAAAGTCAGCAAGGCTTTCGTCACTGGCATCACGCCGTATAGATACCCAGTATTCTCCCAGGACTCGCAATTTTCCCCAGGGACTGAGTAGCCGTGTAGAGAGCAGTGATAACACCTGGCTGGGACTGAGCAACGTAAAGCCTGCTGGTACCGGGTGCAGGCGGTTGCGACGAACCACGAAAGCTCGCCGATGCGCAGTATTGGTCTCGATCAACTCGGAATCGCAACCCAGCCTTCTGCAGAGATTCAACGCATCGTCATCCTTGGTTGTGAACATATCCGGACCACGTTCGACCAGGAACTGGTCCTGCCGGACGGTCTGAATGGCGCCACCCAGGCGATCTGAGGATTCCACCAGGACGATTTCAACATGTGGATCCAGTTCGTGAATCCTGTGTGCCGTGGCCAGTCCGGTTATCCCGCCACCGATGACCGCCACGCGTTTCATTTTCGTTGATGGTTCAATCACGAATCACAGATCTCTCACGGATGGAACTGCTACAGGATCCCACAGGCAGCTCTCCCAGCAGACGTGTTCTTGCTTCTCCGGATCATACCCGGTCCCCCGGATTCATCCGGGGGGGGCAAAAATCGACAACGCATTCTGCATGGTGTATGATACTTGACATTCTACATCTCAATCCTGTCGGGGGCCCCACAAGTCCTCCCGATCCTAGAGAATATAGCACAGTCCACCCATTCGACGACAAGGAGTGACCACCATGGCCAGGAAATATCGAGTCGCTGTGATTGGCCATACAGGGCGAGGAAATTATGGTCACGGACTGGATACCGTGTGGCAGCATATACCGGGCTGCGAGATCGTCGCCGTTGCTGACGGCAATCCAGAGGGTCTCAAGGCAGCCGCCAAGCGATTGAAGGCACCCCGTGCTTATGCTGACTATCGCAAGCTACTGGATGAATCCAAGCCCGATGTAGTTAGCGTGGCGCCGCGACAGCTGGATCAACACCGTGATATGGTGCTGGCCGCTGCCGAACGCAAGATCCACGTTTACATGGAGAAACCCATGTGTCGGGACCTGCGAGAGGCCGACCAGATGGTGGCGGCCTGTGAGAAGCACAAGATCAAACTGGCGATCGCTCATCAAACTCGCTACAGTCCCAAGCTGCGCGTGATCCGCGATTTAATTTTGGATGGCCTCTTGGGTGACATCCTGGAACTGCGTGGTCGAGGCAAGGAGGATCGACGTGGTGGCGGCGAAGATCTCTGGGTCCTGGGAAGCCATGTGATGAACCTGATCCATTACTTTGGCGGTGAAGCAAACTGGTGTTTCGCTACCGTCATGGAAAAAGGTCGCCCTGTAACCAAGGAGCATGTTTACAACGGCGCCGAGGGGATCGGTCCCCTGGCTGGAGATAACCTGGCTGCCATGTACGGCATGGACAAGGGAGTCACCGGATATTTCGGCTCGCAACGCGACACGGCGGGACGACGATTTGGTCTGCAAATCATGGGGTCCAAGGGAATCATTGATATCGTTACCGGCTTTCTTCCACAGGTTCATTTCCTACCCGATCCCATGTGGTCCCCGGGGCGTAGTGGCAAGAAATGGACACCGGTCAGTTCTGCGGGAGTAGGCAAACCGGAGCCGCTGAAAGATGGAGGCCTGCATGACGGTAACATCGCTGCTTGCGTCGACCTGCTGCAGGCGATCCAGGAAGACCGCCAGCCAGAATGCAGTGTCTACGAGGCCCGCACCACGATCGAAATGATCGCCGCTGTTTTCGAGTCACACCGGCAGGGCAAACCAGTCAAGATGCCGCTGGAAAACCGTCAGAATCCGCTCTCACTGCTCTGACCTCGGCTACTGGGAACACCAGGGGCTACTGGGAACATCAGGACTTCAACTCGATTTCCAACTGGTCGATCTTGGCTGCCAGGATGAAGTCATTTTCGCTCAAGCCACCAATTGCATGGGTCCACAATTCAATCGAGACATTGCGATAACCCTCGATATGCAGATCCGGATGATGCCCGTCATCTTCGGCCACTTCAGCAACTCGATGAAAAAAACTCATCCCCGCCATGAAATGCTGAACCGTCCAGTCCTTGCGGATTCTCTGGCCATCATGTGTCAGGTACCAGCCTGACAGTTCGCCCAGTTGCCCTTCGGCTTCGGCCTGTGTGCACGGCTCGACGCCCCCTTCACAGGGTTTACATTTCTTCCCAACAAGCTCACCTGCATTCTGGATATCCACGACCACCTCCTGAAAAATGTTTGCCTGGGATCTACTACGAGGCCAATCCAAGTAGTTCGGCTTCTGAAGCAAGCGCATCAATAACGAACTGGATATGCTCATTAAGTTCAATTTCCAGGTCTTCGGCGCCACGAATAATATCATCACGACTGACTGCCGCTGCGAAACTTTTTTGCTTCATCTTCTTGCGAACGCTTTTTGATTTCATGCCAACGATACCATCTGGGCGCACCTTGGCAACGGCAGAGATAAAGCCGGACAATTCATCACAGGCATAGAGGGCCTTATCCATCAACGACACCCGCGGACAGTCTTCCAGGTAGTCCGCATGGGACTTGATGGCATAGATAACATCCTCGGGATAACCACGTTCAGCCAATATTCCTGAACCTTTCAGGGGATGGTCCGGCGGATCCGGCCATCTTTCATAATCAAAATCGTGAAGCAAACCAACGATGCCCCAGCGGTTCTCGTCCTGGCCAAACTTGCTGGCATAGGATTTCATGGCAGTTTCAACACAGAGCATATGCCTGCGCAAGCTGGCACTCGTGGTATATTCACAAACCAACGCGTAAGCTTCTTCACGATCCATTCAGGAATCCTACCTTGCCGCCCAGGCCCGTTTCAGGACGGGTTATCTTGACTTCGGAGCGTCGGACCTCTTCTCCTCCAGAAGCTCCTTCTTTTCCCGCCAGGGTTTCTTTTCCTGGTAACTCTTCAATTCAGCTTCCAATTGGTCCTGCAGGTCTTCCCGCCCCATCTTGACTGCCTTGGTCGACCACTCAACTGCCTTCACGTAATCACCGGACTCGGCGTAAGCCGCCGCCAGCGTACTGAGAATATGAGGCTTCTTGTATTTCGATAACTCACCTGCCTGCAATGCTAACTTGACAGCTCGCTTGCCATCTCGCAGATCGTTTTCAGGTGAGGTTGCCAGCAACCAGGCCAGATTATTCAACGTGGCTTCATGTTGCGGACTTCGTTCCAGCACGTTGTCATAATCCTGCCGAGCCCCCTTATGGTCTCCAACGTTGAGTCGGGTATCCGCTCTCCAGTAAAATGCCGCCGTGTTATTGTCGTTTTTGTCCAGGATCTGATCAAACTGGGCGAGTGCCTCTTTCACCTTGGATGCCATACTGTAGTACATACCAAGCATTAACTGCGCCTGTTCATTCTCGGGATCTTGCTTCACGATTTCCTGCATGGAATCCGCCGCTTTTCCAAATTCACGTTGGCCTTCATGGATCGTGCTTTTCAGGAACAGGGCAGAAGTCATGCCAGGGCGTATTTTGAGCGCGGTTTCCACGTCCTTTAACGCATCATCCGGCTTCTCCTGCGCCTGCATCAAACGTGCCCGCAACAACAGGCTGCTCACTGATCCCGGTTGCAGGTGAATGGACTCGTTAACATCGGCCAGGGCCTGCTTCATTTCGTTAGTTAGAATATGAATTCGGGCTCGCAACTCGTAAGCCTGTGGAACCTTCGGCTTCAGCTTGATTGCCCGACCAGCAAGTTCCAGGGCTTTATCCGGTTTCTTGAGATTGGCCATGGCCTCCGCCAGGGCCAAGATAGCCAGGTAATTATCGTCTTTCTTCTCCAGCAGTGTTTCCAGGTCCAGGGCCGCCTCTTCAAAGTTGCCCTTGCGAAGTTGCAGTAATGCCCGGGCTTGCCAGGCATCGGTATTGGCAACATCCAGCTTGATCGCACGATCAAGGTGCGTCAGCTTGCGAGCGGGATCCTGCTCAAGACTGGCCCGTAAGAACAGGGCCTCCGACAACTTCTTGTCATCTTCCTTGAACACCACGATTGCCTTGTCCAGCAATTGGGTAGCCTGCCTGGTATCACCGCCTGGCAGGATTTGTAGACGAGCTGTCAGGACCAGTGCATCACCATGGCTGTTATCCACAGCGAGCAATTTGGTCAATAGTGGCAGCGCGACTGCTCGACGTTGCCTCCAGCTGGGATCCGGGCGATCAGCCAGGATAGGTTTACAGACATCTGAAACATACTGGTAGATCGTAGAAGTAAGAAGCTGTTTGGCAAACTTCCCGTTTTCTTTATCCAGCCCTTTCTTGAGTGCCTGATCACACAGTTGCACCACCTTGGCAAAATCCTGGCCGCTGCGAGCCGCCAATTTCAATTCAAATGCCTTGTCCAGCAGGTCCTGGGCGGACAGCGATTTCTCCTCCGCTGCCTGCTCCTCTTGAGGCGGATCTTTTTCCTGGGATTCTCCCACGCTGGAAAGCAATGAAAGCATGATTACCAGGAAGCTGCGGACAGGTAACAAGTAACGCTTCGTTCTAGTCATACCCAGGGACTCCGTTCGACAAGTAGGTTCAGGTTCGTTGCCGTACACTGTGAAGTGGCCCTATTATGCCGAACTTACTCGTTTACTGCTACACGCATTTATTACCTGCTGACAACGCCTGAGAGGATAATCTACAATCCAGTTGCGGGAGCGGGGACTGGCTCTGCTGCCGCGGTCCGACAGGAAACGGTATAGCAAACGGACCAGCTCCTCCTGTCGACTGGTCTCGCACTGAGCACCTGCGATGGCAAGTCAACTTACCTTTCTCCGGCCATGCTTTCCCTACGATGATTGCCAGCCCGGTAATCACGAACGGCAAGATGTTCTTGAGAACCAAGAGTCAACTGCAGTGCGGGGGATCTCCCGCGACCGATTGAACCGGAGTCGTACTACCTGTGATTCAGGCCACGTCACCGTCGGACCATTGTTCATCGATCAATCGCCAGGTCTTCCCGGTAGGATTGGCGTCCTGCAAAATGGTCGGTAGCCGATGTGCCCGGACATTGTCATAAGACTGCAACATGCTGAATCGAACCAGGGAAGCTGGTATCCCGACAGCGGTAAATCCCGGGTGACCCGTGGCAGGGTAGGGGCCACCGTGATTCATGGCTGAGCTGACCGCCACGCCCGTTGGCATTTTATCATTCAACAGTCGGCCCACGCGCCGCCTGAGGCGAGGGGCAATTCGATCATAGGCCGCATCATCTTCACCGCCGGAATGCGAATAGATGCATCCGGTCAGATTTCCCTCGAGGCTGTCGATCGTATCGCACACCTGCTGCACGGAATCCGCGATCAGCAACAGCGAGGCATTCCCGAAAGCTTCCGTCTGCATCACCTCGGGCGCCGCCACGAACTGGTCTCCCGTGATCTGCAGCAACGTATTGGAAAAACAACAACGATTTTCCTCGATGGGAGTGTTTCCGACGAGCAACTGGGCTCCGGCAGCCACCAGCGTTCCTAGATTATCCTGCAAGTTCGATTGCACACCACGCGAAAGTAGCGTGCCAACCGGAGCTTCCTGAAATCGTTGGGTTACCGTTTCCACGAAACGATCGGTGGTCTCCCCTTTCACGAGGATGATCAATCCGGGGTTCGTACAAAACTGGCCGGTGCCCATCAAGCAACTACCGGTAAACTCATCCGCCAGGGCCTCCCCGCGTTCCTCGAGGGAACCAGGCAGCATCACGATTGGATTAACACTGGACAGTTCCAGGTAGATCGGTTTACCGTTGGCATCTGCAGCGGATTTCAAGGCCAGTCCAGCATGCCGACTACCCGTATAACCCGTGGCGCCAACGCGATCATCGGCAACCAGTCGTTCACCATCTGCATGAGGCATACGGTAGATCAACTGCACCATGCCAGCTGGCAATCCTGCTTGCTGGGCTGCCGCCTGAGCTTCTTCAGCAAACAACCGTGTCGTACCGGGATGGGATGAATTCGCCTTGGCTATAACCGGGTTGCCAACGGCAATCGCTGCTGCAAAATCTCCTCCGGAAATACTTCCAAAGGCGAAGGGAAAGTTATTGGGTCCCATGACACAGACAGGGCCAATGGGACGATAGGCGGAGCGAATTCCCGAAATCGTATCAATCGTCGGCAGGCTCCAGGAACCGTTGCGTGCTGCTGCGGCAGCCTGACGCAACTGCCCCGTCGTACGCGGCAGTTCACCGTCGGCCAGCCGGGGAGACCTGGGCAGTGCCGTTTCCAGGTGTGCCATCTCCACCAGGTCATCCGCCCGTGCTTCGATTCGGTCCGCATAGATTTCCAGGAAATCAGCCACCACGTCTGCTGGCAATGACCACATGGCCTCGGCGGCTCGGGAGGCAGCATCGAGAGCGGCTTCACAATCCTCCCAGCTACTCACCGGGTACACGTCGGGTAACAACTCACAGGTTGCCGGATTTTCTGCCTGGAAAGAATCGCTACCGCTGGATTCACGCCATTCGCCGTTGATTAATACTCGTTGCATTGTGATCCTGTCTTGTCTCCCTGCCAGTTAACCTTCAAACGTCTCGGTTCATACGATGTAACCGGACGACTAACCTTGAACAATCGGGTTCGTTAATGTCCCGATACCATCAATCGTGATATGTACAACATCACCTGCTGCCAACGTGAAATCACTGTCCGGAACAACCCCGGTTCCCGTCATCAGAAAAACACCGTGTGGAAACTCCTGGTCACGTCCCAGGTATTCGATCAGGTCCTCGAATGTACGAGCCATCTGATCGACATCGGTCTCTCCCTCAAAAACAGCAACTCCATCCCGTTCGATTTTCAGCCGGATCATCGTCTCTGCCCGCGAGGGCATGGCATCGATCAGTGTCACGCAGGGCCCCAACCCGGCACATTGTCGATAGACCTTGGCCTGTGGCAGGTACAATGGGTTCTCGCCCTCGATATCACGTGAACTCATATCGTTACCCACCGTGAAACCGACCAGTTCCAGGCGTGCATTGATGACACAGGTAATCTCAGGTTCCGGAACATTCCAGGTCGCATCCCGACGTATCCGTAATGGTTGTCCAGGACCCGAAACACGATGGGGCGTCGCCTTGAGGAACAGTTCAGGACGAGGAGACTCGTAGACACGGTCATAACAGGATGCCGATGTCTCCGATTCTTCCATTCTCGCTGTCTGGCTGCGCTTGTAAGTCACACCTGCCGCCCACACTTCCTGGTGATCAATCGGGGCCAGCAGGGCCACGGAATCAACAGGAAGCGCCGTGGCTGTCTTCAGCGACTCAGCAGTCGCTGCGGGATCGTTGGTGTTGAAGATGTCTGCCAGGCTGGCCACTTCCGCGGACAGGTCCAGGGAAAATACCTGGTCATCCTCCAGGATGCCCACTGCGACCGAACCTGATGATTCAAACTTGACGAGTTGCATTGATCTTTAACTCCAGATTTCACTAAGACGGCGGATCCAGTTTCCATGCATGATCGCTTCGGCATCCTCGGGGCTATAACCTCGCTGGGCCAGCGTCCCGACCAGCGACTGTAGATCCGCAATCGTCTCCATGTCGTAGGGACACTGTTCCCGGCCAAACCCGCCATCAAGGTCCGAACCGATACCAACATGCTGCGTGTTGCCTGCCAACTGGCAAATGTGGTCCACGTGTTCCACGATTCGTGCCAGGTTAACTCCCGCTGTATAGGGCTGCGTCACACCTCGTTGCCAGCCCGGATGCATCATCCAGGCATCGAAGGCCATTCCGATCACTGCATCCCGCTCGATCAGCGCCGAGAGCTGCTCGTCACTGAACTGTCGCTGGTGAGGGACGATGGCCCTGCAGTTGTTGTGGCTGGCCCAGACCGGACCTCCATAGATCTCGAGTGCTTCCCAGAAGGCCTCGTCGGTCAGGTGGGTGCAGTCCATCACGATTCCGAGCCGCTCCATTTCTTCCAGCAGTTCCCGCGCGGGTGCTTCCAGCCCACCCTCGGAACCGGTTCCCGGGGAGTAGCGGCCAGGGCCATAATGTGCCGGCCCGATGGCACGAAGCCCGTAGGCATAAGCCCGTTCCAGGTAGGCCGGCGTGATAACGGAATCGGCACCCTCGAGGCTGAGGACATAACCGATGGGGAGATCGTCAGGTGGGTTGTTCTGCCAGAGTTCCACGTGGCTGTTGAGCTGCT
>JAYGDH010000341.1:0-12553 GCA_046583055.1 Pirellulaceae bacterium
GCTGGCTCAACAGCTGGCTCAGCGGCCGATTCCTGCTCGATTTCCGCGGCCTGCTGCTCCTCCGGAGAGTCATCGGCGGCAACATCGTCCGGTTGATTCTTCTTAAAACGGTCCAGCAATCCCATGACATTCCTCGACAAACTTGGGCTTCAATCGTCTCGATGCAGGATCTTATCCAGTATCCCATTCACGAAGGCCGCCGATTTCTTGCCCCCGAATCGCTTGGACAATTCAACGGCTTCGTTCAACACCACGGGTCCGGGCGTATCGGTGTGGAGCAACTCGTAGGCACCTAACCGTAAGACATTCCGATCGGTTGCAGCAATACGAGTTATCGCCCAGTTGTCAGCACATTCCGAAATCAGCTGATCCAGGTCTTCATGATGGGCCCAAACTCCCTGAACAAGTTCGCTGGCAAACTTGACCAATTCCCTGTCTTCATGCAAACGCTGAGACAGGAACTGCAGGGAGACTTCCTCGCTGCGTTGAGGATTGAGGTCCGCTTCATACAATAGTTGCAGGGCCACTTCACGTGACCGACTTCTTCGTGACATGAATCGCTTGCAATTATTCCCTTGGTTTATGTTTCATCGTCAATCTGGCTGAGCAGGTGGACCATTTCCAGAGCAGCCTCCGCACATTCAACGCCCTTGTTACCGACATTACCTCCGGCCCGATGAATTGCCTGTTCCATGGAGTTACAGGTCAACACACCAAAGGCAACCGGCACACCGGACTCCATCGCCAACTCTCCCAGGCTATTGCTGAGTTGCTGGTTGATGTACTGGTCATGAGTTGTTTCGCCGCGAATCACCGCTCCCAGGCAGAGAACCGCTGCATAGTGTCCGGTCTGCACCAGTCGCTTGGCCACCAGCGGAATTTCCCAGGCACCGGGCACCCAGGCGACGACCGCCCGTTCATCATCGACCCCGTGACTGGCCAGCGTTTCCAACGCCCCATCCAGCAACTTGCTGGTAATCGTCTCGTTATAACGAGAAACGACAATCGCAAAACGACCATCAGCCTGCCGTTGTTGTCCCTGCAAAACTCTTGGCATCAAGTTCTCTCCGCCATGCACACGACTCTTAATCCATCTTGATGCTCATCAAGAACTCGGCATTAGACTGCGTTTTCTCTAGCCGCTTGACCAGCAGATCCATGGCCTCGGGAGGATTCATTTCACTGAGCATGCGACGGAAAAAACAGACGCGACGGTATTCCTCGGGATCCATTAGAATCTCTTCTCGCCGGGTACCACTGCGATTGATATCGATCGTGGGCCAGATCCGTCGATCCACCAGGGCCCGATCGAGGACGATCTCCAGGTTACCCGTTCCCTTGAACTCCTCGAAAATCACTTCATCCATCCGACTGCCCGTCTCCACCAGGGCCGTTGCCAGGATCGTCAGCGATCCACCTTCTTCCATCTTGCGGGCAGAACCAAAAAATCTCTTGGGATTCTGCAACGCATTGGCGTCCAGCCCTCCGGAAAGTATTTTTCCCGACTGCTGACACTCGCTGTTCCAGGCTCGTGCTAGTCGCGTGATCGAATCCAGCAGGATCACGACATCGATCCCATACTCGACCATCCGCTTGGCCTTCTCAATGACCATTTCTGAAACTTGAATATGGCGTGCGGGCGGCTCATCAAAGGTGGAACTAATCACTTCACAGTTCGATCCCTTGACTTCCCGCTCCATGTCAGTCACTTCTTCGGGTCGCTCGTCGATCAACAGGACAAAGACATAGGCTTCCGGGAAATTCTTCACCACGGAACGGGCCATTTTCTGCAAAAGAACCGTTTTACCAGCCCGTGGCGGACTGACGATCAAGCCCCGCTGCCCAAAGCCAATCGGAGTGACCAGGTCCACCACGCGTGTTGATATTTCAGTCGAATCCGATTCCATCATGATCCGCTTGTCCGGATGCAGCGGCGTCAGTTCGTCAAACTGCACGCGGTTCATCCTGAGGTTCGGATCCTCGTCATTGACTGCTTCCACACGCAACAGGGCAAAGTAACGTTCGCTTTCCTTGGGTGGCCGGATCTGCCCGGAGACGGTGTTTCCGGTCTGCAAACCAAAGCGACGAATCTGGCTGGGAGACACGTAAATATCGTCTGGGCAGGACAGGTAGTGGTAATCGGCACTGCGTAAAAACCCGAAACCATCTGGTAGAATCTCCAGGGTTCCCTCACCGAACATCATGCCATTTGTTTTGACCCGTTCCTTGAGGATATTAAAAATCAACTCCTGGCGTTTCATCGCCGCACCATCGGCTATGTTTCCCTCTCGACCTGCCTCGATGAGTTCCGACATGCTCATTTTCTGCAGTTCCGTCAGGTACACCTCACCCTCTTTAAAATCACCATACTGCTCCGATGTATCGGTATCCTGCCGTGTCCCCTGGCCTATCAGTTCCTCGGCGATCGAAAGAGGCTGATCCTCCTTCCGGTCACGATGTGCGTCCGCCACCACATCCAAAGGATCTGGTTGCGTTTCACGATCGGACTGGCCCCGAATCGGGGTGCTACGGGATTGGGTCATTCGTCACTTACTCCTGTCTTCCAAACACTTCCCAGTTCAGCGAACCAACTACCCTTGATGTTGGGCCTTGATTTTAAAACAACATACCCTGTTCTTGTTCAAGCCTGGTTACCGTGGATCCGGTTCCAGATTCCTGTTACCTGTCTTGCTAATTGCTGCCGCGATCCAGAGTTATCAATCACCCAGTCCGCACGTTCCCGCTTCAACTCCAGCGACTCCTGGCTCAATTCTCGACGATAAAATTCCTCGCTAGTCCAGCCACGTTGCTGGCATCGTGCCAGCCTGTCCAGTTCCGAAACCTCCACGAAAATAAGCTTATTACACAACCGATCCCAGCCTGCCTTGAACATCACGGCCGCGTCAATCACGAGTACTCCTGTCTTGGTTGACTGTTTGAATTCGGCAATCGTCGATACCAACTGGTCCGTAATACGAGGGTGAACCAGGGATTCCAGGAATTCCAACTCACCAGTTGCCTCCGGGCTGTCCGTAAAAACAATTCCCGCCACCACCGACCGATCAATGTCTCCTGAAGAATCGATCACGGCAGTACCCCAGCGATCTGCCAGCCGACTCTTTATCTCTGTTTCGTTTAATAAGTCATGGCCTATCCGGTCCACATCCAGAGCCTTGGCACCAAGTGTAGCCAACTCGCTGGTAACGGAACTCTTACCGCTGCCAACGCCTCCGACAATCCCGATGACTAACATGAACTCCGTTACGGCTTAATCGTTCTCTCCATATACACAGTCATGGATCAAATCGATCACTGCGATAGTCGAGATAACAAAGGCTTGAAAAGCGAGGGAATGAAAATTTGAAAAGCTGGTGACACGGGATGGTAGGATTGGTAGTGGTCACCTTCTGTCTGCGTATTGTAGCTGTAATCAATAAAAAATATCAACCAACCAGGCAAAAAGTATTCAGATTGAAGGGCCTCCTCCACAGGCAGCCTGGCAAATCCATGCCTAAAGTATGCAAACCCGGCTCGGCTGGCAGTATTTTACCCAAAAGGCCGGCAATTCGCCCAATTGTCACCTATTTCCAGATCCACTTTCAGTGGCACGTCCAGCTCACCAACCGAGGTCATTTCCTCGATCAATAGATCGCGTAATTGCGGAATCTCCTCTTCCGGTACTTCAAACAATAACTCGTCATGAATCTGCAACAGCATACGAGCTTGCAGGTTCTCCTGCTGCATTCGTTGATGGACTTTCAGCATGGCTAGTTTGATCAGGTCCGCCGCGGAACCCTGGATCACTGTATTGATCGCGATGCGTTCCGGCATATTGCGCTGGCGAGAACTGCTACGCCGATCCAGGTCCCTGATTCCATGGATCGCTCGTTGCCTGCCCAGCACCGTCCTGACAAAACCCATCTGCTGACATCGAGCCAGTGTCTCTTCCAGAAATTCCGTGACGCCCTCGTAATGTGTAAAATAGGCTTCAATAAATTCTGCTGCTTCCTCAACCTCGATGTCCAGTGACTTGGCAAGTCCAAAGGCACTCTGGCCGTAGATAACACCAAAGTTGATCGCCTTCGCACTGCGCCGCATGGCGCTGGTCACCTCCGACAACTCGACCTCGTAAACTTCGCTTGCGACAAGAGCGTGCACATCCTGGTCCGTGGCAAATGCTTCCTGCAAGGCTTCATCACCGGAGAAGTGCGCGAGAACGCGCAGTTCGATCTGGGAATAATCCGCCGCAAAGAACAGCCAGCCTTTTTCACCGGGCAAGAATGCTGATCGGATTGCCCGGCCCTCCTCATTGCGAATCGGGATATTCTGCAGGTTCGGATCCTTCGAACTCAGACGCCCGGTGGCAGCAACATCCTGCTTGAAAGACGTGTGAATTCGTTTCGTCTGGTCGCAGATCAATGCCGGCAAGGCATCAACGTAAGTTCCCTTGAGCTTGGCAATTTGACGATACTCGATAATGTGGCGAGGCAGGTCGTTGACGGCAAGTTTCACAAGCTGATTCAATACTTCCACATCCGTACTCGGTCCGGTCTTCGTTCGCTTAATGACCGGCAGCTCTAAATCCTCGAACAGCACCTTGGCCAACTGCTTCGGTGAATCGATGTTAAATTCACTTCCCGCCAACTGATAAATGCTGGCCTGCAAGTCATCCAATCGTTCTCCGAAACGAGTTCCCAACTCATTCAATCGCCCGGGATCAACAAGGATGCCATTGAACTCCAACTCTGCCAGCACCGAGATCAGAGGAATTTCCACTTCCTGAAAAAGGTCCAGCAACCCCTCTTCCTTGAGTTTATCCTCCAGGATCGCTGCCAGCCGCAAGGGAACATCCGCATCTTCCGCTGCATAGGGAGCCACCAGTTCCACTGGCACCTCGTCCATTCGTTTCTGGTTCTTGCCGCTGCCAATCAGGTCCTTGATGGGAATCTTGGTGTGATTCAAATAGCGACGAGCTAAATCGTCCAGCCCATGGTTACGTTGTCCGGGGTCCAGCAGGTAATCAGCGACCATGGTATCGAAAGCAATGCCGCGCATGTGAATCCCGTGACTGCGCAGCACCACGAGTTCATACTTGATGTTCTGGCCAACCTTTCTAACCCGGGGATCTTCAAGAACCGGCCGCAGTTGGTCGTTCACCATGGCAACGTCCAGCTGCGGCTCTCCCTCCGGCGCCCGGACCGGTATGTAAAACGCCTCCCCTGGCTTCCATGCAAACGAATACCCCACCAGTTCGGCACTGCGGGGATGGACACTGGTGGTTTCCGTATCGATGGAAATGCGTTGCTGCCCTTTCAACGCTTCCATGAACTCCACGAAGGCCTGCTCCGTTGCCACGGTCTGGTAATCCGCTTCCCACAGGTCCGGAGCATCACTGACTTCCAACCTGCCCAAGCGATCGGCCAGGCGGCGAAAACCAAATTCCTGGCACATGGCATTGACCTGGTCACGATTTATCCCGCCGACACGTCCTGCCTCCCAGTCAATCTCTATGGGTACGTCATTCTTCAAACGAACCAGCTCCAGGCTCAATTCAGCCAGGTCGCGGTTCTCCAGCAGCGTCTCTCGTCGTTTCTTGGCTGTGATCTCGTGCGCATGCTCAAAGACTCCCTCCATGGTTTCGTATTTTTGCAGGAGGTCACGGGCCGTCTTGGCACCAATCTGGGGTACCCCGGGAACGTTATCCACGGAATCTCCTACCAGGGCCTGAAATTCCACGGCCTGATCCGGCCGTATCCCCCAGTCAGCAAGCAACTCCTCGGCTCGATAAAGACTGTCCTTGCGAATGTTGTATATGGAAACTCGCGGGGTAATGAGTTGCCGACAATCCTTGTCACTGGTCACCAGGAAAGCATTCCCTCCTCGTTCATCCACCTGCCGCGCTACCGTGGCCAAAATGTCGTCAGCTTCATACCCGGACAGCATTAACACCGGAACGCCCATCGCACCCAGCAATTCATGGATGCCCGGAATCTGGACACGCAGATCTTCCGGCATCGCCTCCCGGTTTATCTTGTATTGGTCATAGCGATCATGGCGGAAGGTGGGACCCGACATGTCAAATGCACAAAACAGATAGTTGGGCTGTTTCTCACTCAACAAGGTAGCAACATCACGGATAAAACCATGAATGGCTCCTACCGGGTTCCCGCGAGGACCGGTCATCGGTGGCATGGCATGAAACACCTGGTAGATCAGGGCGTGCGCATCGACGATATAGACACTTTGTTCTGCCAGGGACTGGGAAACGGCCGCCGCATTCCCTTCCGACGCGTCTACGCCAGGGGAACTGACCGGTTCTTGTTCAACTGGTGCTTGCGACGATGCCTCGGTTACATCGACCTCATCCGGAGCCGGAACGGGCTCCTCGTCAAATGCCGCAAAAACCTGCTGGTGCCTTCGTTTACCCATGTCGTATGATCCGGTGACATTTTCCGTGAGACGTTGTGCTGCGCGCTACAGAATATGGCAAGTTACGGAAGTCTGAACAAGGGACCTGGCCGCTGGGAAACAAAAACCCGCTCTGCTACCGGACCAAACAGTCCCTGGGAACGCCGGGGCTCGCGCCAAGGTACCAGAACGTTGAATCCGGCAGAACCGTCAAATTCAACCAACTGGCCGGTCCCGGTACGACAGCTGAAAAGGGCTCACCGTCTTCCCACTGTCGACCTCAAAGGCTGAAAAGCAAGGCCTTTAGCTCCTGCTGGCAGCAACCGCTTCCAACAAGGTGTCCTGGCGCAACACGCCATCTGGACGGATCAGGAAAAGTTTGACACCTCAGGCGGTCGAGCTTAAACTGAGGATAAGGCGTTGTCTCACGGAAGTTTAGGGTTCATTAGAGCTTCTGGACTGAAAACGTCGAAGATAAAGGATACAGGCGGTCGCAGCAGGTAAGACCCTGCCGCTTACGTAGTTCCGCCAAGACGAAAGTGTGCAAGTCCATGGCTTGACGATGGCCAAGTGACTCACCGTTTATTTCAATGAGGAGCGTAGGGCCATGGCCACCCGCGAAAACCAGTCGATCCAAATCGCCTTGATCATCACGTTCATGCTGACCGTTGGTCTGGGTATCAGCACATTTACCTTGTGGAAGAGCAACCAGACGAGAGAGGACGCCAGGAGGAGCGCGGAATCTGAAAGAGACTCGAGCAAGATGCTGTACGATATCGAAAACTACAAGAGTCTGGCCTACCTGTACATGCTCGGTGATGCTTCCAAGGAACGACCGAACCGAACTGACCTGACGGATGAATCGCGGCGGCTGAGTCAAAAATATCCCGCCAACGCCAAAGAAATGGATACGATCGAGGCGCGGCTGGAATTGTTTGACAAGGACATGGCCACGTATGCTTACGACGTTCCCGAAGCAGAGCGAGGTTATCGCAATATCCCGGATCGCCTGGAAAAAGCGATTCGCAGTAAGAATGCGGCCTACCTCGCCGAACGGGAGCGAGCCACCGCGCTGAAAATTGATTATGAACAACGCCTGATCAACGAAACCAAGAGTACGCAGGATGCCACACAGAAACTGACCCAGGTGCGCGGGGAAGTAACCACCGAAATCCAGAAGTACGGGGAAGAACGCAAGCGGATTAACACGGAAAAAGAAAAACAGAAAGCAGACTTTGCTTCCAGTGTTTCCCAGTTGACATCAGCCAATCAAAAAGACAAGCAGGAAATCGTTGGTTTAACCAAGAAAGTTGACATGATGGCAGACACCCTGGCCGTCCGTCGATCGACGGATGAACGCCGATCAAAATCTTTCGAAATCCCGGATGGTCATGTGACCCTCGTCGATGTTCGAAAAGGTACCGTCTACATTAACCTGGGCTTGGCTGACGGCCTGCGTGAACTGACCACCTTTGCCGTCTACGATTTCAAAGAACATGGAGTGATGCGAGACGAAAATGAAATCAAGGCACAAATCGAGGTCACCAAGGTACTGGACCAACATATGTCGGAAGCACGGATACTTTCAGATGATGGACTACAGAACCCCATTCTTTCTGGTGACCAGATTCATTCGCCTGCCTGGAAAGCAGGTACGCATGTACACTTCGCCCTGGCTGGTTTCTTTGACGTGAATGGTGACGGCCAGAGTGACCGGGAAACCATCCGTAACATGATTGCCTCGGTGGGTGGAATCATTGATGCCGAGGTACATGATGATGGAAGTAAGACTGGTAAGATTACCGCCAGGACGCGTTATGTAATCAAGTCTGACTACGAAAAACTCGGTGGTGCCAAGGGTTACCACGACTTGATGAACGAGATCCAGTTTCACGATGTCGAGCAACTTACGTTGGAAGAGTTCTTGGATTACGTGGGTTGGAAACAACAAACTTTGTGGGTCACCCTGGGACGTGGCGCAGACAGCAAGAACTTTATCCGCGGACTTACCGAACGCGAAAAGCCTTCGACGCTGTCAAACGAGTCATTTCGTCAGCGCCAGCCGCTAAAAAGACCTGGCCGTGGTAACAATGGCGCCTTCTAGGCAAAGATGGTCTCACGGCGGTCTTGAACACCAGATTTTCCAGAAGCGGGACGCTTCTGCGTTCCGCTTTTTAGTGGCCTGGTAAGTTCCTCGCAGTATTTCTGATCGCGAGGGCAAATCTATTGCCCCCTGCACCTTGATTTCCCGTCCTGCCACGGGGACACTGAAGGAACACCAGCAACTGGTGTTTCGTTTCACGACGACCTGCCTTGGACTGAGCAAAGGACTATCGCTTCATGTCGATCCCCATGACATCAGCCGAAATTCTCGAGCGGGAGTTTTTCGAGATCCGCGCCAAGATCCTGGAAATTGCCGCTGCCTTCGACCGCCTGGACCGTGCGACTGGTAATGTTTCCGATGACTCGCGTTTAAAACTGGTCGAAGAAGCGTTACGTGTTCTTCAGCAGGTTGGCCGGGAAGATCGGGCAGAGCAGGTCCAGTTGATTTTCTCACGTGAATATAACGATCAGTGGCAGGCAGAATTTGGGATCTCCAGCAAGGATGCTGCAACATCCAGCAATGGATAAACCTTCACCGGCAAGAAAGCAGCTTCATCGATGTATTATTTCGATCCGCACATCCACATGGTTTCTCGCACCACGGATGATTATGAAATGCTCGCCAAGATGGGCTGTGTCGCCCTTAGCGAACCGGCTTTCTGGGCAGGATTCGACCGCGGCAGCGTGGAAAGCTTTCGGGACTATTTCCGGCAACTGACGGACTTCGAACCGCAGCGAGCGGCACAATATGGGATCCAGCACTTTACCTGGCTCTGCATCAACGCCAAGGAAGCCGAAAACGTCTCCCTGTCACGAGAAGTGATTGCGATGATCCCCGAGTTTCTAGACTGCCCGGGTGTCCTGGGAATCGGGGAAATCGGGCTCAATAAAAACACACCCAACGAGTGTACTATTTTCCAGGAACATCTGGATCTGGCCATCGAGTACGATCAACAAATCCTCATTCATACGCCTCACCTGACGGACAAGTACCAGGGAACACGAATGATCCTGGACATGCTCTGTAGCTATTCACAGATTGATCATGGGCGCGTGCTGGTCGACCACGTGGAAGAACATACCGTGCGTCATGTTCTGGACCGGGGATTCTGGGCCGGCATGACACTTTACCCGGTCACGAAATGTACCCCCCAACGCGCGGCGGACATCGTGGAAATGTGCGGTCCCGACAAGTTGCTGGTGAACTCGGCCGGCGACTGGGGACCTTCCAAGCCCACCGCGGTTCCTGACTTCATCTTGGAAATGAAACGCCGTGGCCATCCGGAAAGCCTGATCCAGAAAGTGGTCTACGATAACCCACTGGAATTCTTCAGCCAAAGCAAGGGTTTTGAATTCACTCCCTCGGGGACGCCGGCCGCGACCAACTGAGCGGCGGAGCTCAGGAACCCGAATGAGATGTACCGATGGCGTCCAGCATCAACTGAGCCAGGTCGATATCTCGTAATTTTTGACTAGCAAGAATACCCTCTCGTGACGACAGTACCACGCCTACCTGCTCGGCACTGAGCACCGGAGCACCATGGGAACCTCGCACGAGACTGGCATCCAGGGGAACCCCTTTGGCCGTCGCGTCCCAGAACAACTCGACCGGGTCGTACCCGGGCTTGCGGTGGATATCAACGGTTCTTGCGTAAGCTGGGGCCTGGGCATCATCAAGCCACCAGTAATACGCCTGCCAACTGTTGGAATCAGAAACCAGGATGACCTCGCCGCTGCGCTCGTGATCCATCGCATACTTGCTCCGCTCATCACCCACCAGTACTTCAGCAATCCCCGGCAGACCCTGGAAACAATCTCGCACACGCTCACACAACTGGTGATCCGCATCGCGTACAAAAACATGAGAAAACTGGTGATCCACCAGTGCCCAGGCATCACTTTGCTGGAAGTCCAGTTGTTCTCCTTCCGATGTCGTACAGACCTGTAGTAAACCTGCCTGTCTGAGTTCACGGTTCGGATAACTCACGTGATCCACCGCGGTGATCACGTATTCACTGGCCGCCACCCAGGTCAATTCCTGAGCTCCGTAGGCCCGTGTAAATCCGTCCACCAGCTGCCCCAACACTTCATCCAGTTCGACGACAGCCTGGCGCGCTGACTCACTATCGGGGCCTGCCTTCTGCGCCGCATAATCCAGTTGAGGCAGGTAAAGAAAAAAGAAACCAGGCCGGAACTGGCCAGCAGCTAGGGCGGCCGATTTCACGATCCAGGCGGTAGAGGCAATCCCTGCCAGGGGCCCCCAGAAATTCTGAAGAGGAAAGTGGCCCAACTCTTCCAGCAATTCTCCATACAGCTCCTGGGGCTTCGTATAACACCAGAGAGACTCGGATCCATCAGGATTGTGTACTGGCGCCGGCATACATATGTAATCGGCTCCACACCCTTTACTGAGCATCGGAAACCAGACCGCGGAACTGCAACCGGGCTGCTCTTCCCGCACCATGTCCCAGATTTGCGGAGCGTTGATTTTCTCGTTCCAGGCCGTCCACATTTCCACCTGTTGCTGCTCACGCCAGTAAAACCCGTTGGCAATAACGCCATGTTCCGACGGCAATTTGCCCGTCAGCATATTCGCCTGTACAGGCCAGGTTACGGCCGGAAAGCTGGCCACCAGCTCGGACTGTTCCCCCGCGGCCATGAGTCGACAGAGATTAGGCAGCAGGCCAAGGTCTGCTGCACGTAAGCCTGGGATCGACAAAAAAACAACCGCACCACTCATGTCAACTCTCCATCCCTTGTTGAAAACCCGTATTGCTCTGCACGTAAATCAGGTCGAGCGAAACCACTGACCCAGCACGACCATCGGCACCAGCAGCGCCAGCACCACCACCGCGCACTTCAGTCCAGCGACACTGGCTGCCACCGCCGCATCCAGTACGATCAACGACTGCAGGCAGTGTTTCACAGCCATCTGGACGCGTGCCGGTATTGGTTCACATACCGCCAGAAAGCAACGATAAATAATCGTCCCCCCCAGGAGCATCAGCAACAGGAAAACAATGTTCGGACGCATTGCCAACTCGGCTTTCCCGACACCTGTCATCACGGCAGGAAACCAGGCCAGCATCAAAAGGCCCCCGGTCATCACCAGTACCCCGGCCGCCAGTTGCCAACGGCTACTGACCCGCGCCTCCGTCCGTGCAAACCAGGTCACCCCGGCAATGTAACAGCCAAACCCACCTGCAATCATCCACTGGTGAGATAGATAGCCACAGGCCAGGGCATCCGGAACAACCACAACTGCGCAACTCATCCCCAGTAATACGTTCAAGAATCGACAGGATCCCATCACCCATGGTGCCACCGGTGTTTTCTTCAGGAAACCGTCATAAAGCAGCACACACAGTGCCAGTATCAATGCCACGCAGCCACCGCGCCAGGCCAGGGCACCAGCAGGGGCCCATGCCCCGCTAGCGGCAGCAGCAGCCACACCGACCACCAGCAACAGGTACCCCAGTCGACTGGCCTGGGCCAATGAGATTTCACCGGCCGGGAGTGGACGCGTAGGCCGCTCGACACGATCAATTTCAATATCGTAAACGTCATTTAAAACCATCCCGGCGGTATAAATACACGCCGAGGCGATGAGCAGGAAAACCAACGGCTGCAGGGGAGTAAATCCCTGGTGGACGACCAGGAATCCCATCAGGATATCTGCCCACGCGGTAAACAAGTTCGGAATGCGAAACAGCCTCAGGTAGGCAGCAGCACGCGAGGAACCCTTCGGATGAGCTTCGGATTCGCTGTTCATTTTTCCTCCAGCCTTCCTTTCCAATCAGCTACTGGCACTACGATAACTGAGCAGGGCCCGTTGGAAAATCCACCGGGATACGTAAAGGCTCATCAGCGTCGCCAACAGGGCAAAGGCAGCCAGCCACCACTCCCAGTTCTGACGCGGTTGCAGCGGCTGGGCCAACAACCGCGCAGGCACGTTCACGACCACCAGGACCGGAATAATAAAGGTAAAGATACCCCATAGAATCCAGCCCCAACTGTTCTGGTAAATCTCCATCGGATACCT
>JAYGDH010000346.1:0-3150 GCA_046583055.1 Pirellulaceae bacterium
GTTGCGGCAGGTTCCCTGGTCCGCGGTAGTGGTGCCACTTGCTGCTGGCAGGGACGCCAGCAGGTCGTGATCCAAACGACATCATGGAATCGAATAACCAGCCATGATTGTCCCAGGTACCATTGGTTTTTCCGTCGCCAAACAGTCCGCCCTGGACCGCCTGGTTAATGGTCACGAAACGAGCCCCCGCTTCGATCAACCGGCGACCGAGCAACACGCGCTGGCCGTAAATGTTGTTGCCGTACTTTTCTCTCAGCGATAATGACTCTTCCTCCAGGTTCATCGCTTTTTGCATGGCGCCACTGGTCAACATCTCGATGGCTTCCTGGCCGATCTTGTCCTGGGCTACCAGTGGGCTGTCACTGGCATTGGCCAATCGTCCCAGGTTGTCCAACTGGGTTAGCATCGACTGGCGATCCTCGAAACGGACCCGGGAGAGATTCAGGGAGCCGAGCTTGACCGTTGGATCGCCAGGATCCCCCTGGATATCAAAGGCTGAATAACCGGTGCCCAGGAACCCGACTGGAGTCGTGTAGCGGGCGGCAAACGGAATCCCAAAGTGAGGTGGCATGCCGGTGACCCGGGAGCCCTGCAGCGCGGAGATGAGGCAACCGAAATTAGGGAAATACTGCCCGCCGGTGGGTGGATACATGCCGCTGGCCACGTGCTGGGACCCGGTGGCATGGGAACCGCTTCTACCTTGCCAGGAGCGGACGATAGCCACCTTGTCCATGTGCTGTGCCATCAGCGGCATTTTTTCACAGATGAAGGTGCCCGGAACGTTGGTCGCGGTTGGCTTCCAGGGTCCACGGATTTCGACCGGTGCATCTGGCTTGGGATCAAACGTTTCGAAATGGCTGGGACCACCCGCCAGGAAAATGAAGATGCAGGAAATGTCCCTGGAAGCTCCGCCGGCCGCCTGGCGGGCACGCAGATGATCTGCCAGGTTCAGCCCAAACAATCCTACGCCGACCTGTAAGGCCTCACGTCGGGATAGTTGGTAGGTCCGTTTTGAGTCAGGGCATGACATGGCAAGATGCTCTCGGATTTGCCTGGTAAGGGCGAATAACCTGTTCGCTATTATAGGCGAATCCGAGGTCCGAATGCGAGAGGAAAAAGCTTCAAGATAGGCATGGTTGTGGTCGTTTTAGCGGCTTTCGTTGCCTGTTGCTCGCCACGGCGTCGGCGGCGCAGCAAGGGACGTTGCCAGAGTCGCCTGCTTGACCGTGTTGATGGGAGACGGTGGCAGGCTTCGGTGACCAACTGGCGAAAGGCGTCACGAGGGTTGTCGCCGCCGGGACTCTGCGTAAAGACCAGGCCAATGATCCGCAACTGCGGGTCGACCCAGGCAAACGTGCCTTCCGATCCACCGTGGGAAAAAGAACCATCCCGGTCTACTTTCCAGCCAAAGCCGTAGAACGAAGCGATTTTTGCAGCTGCCTCCGCTGAGTAGATCTCCCGTGTATGAGGAGAGGTTGCCGCGGTCACCGAGGCGGCCGTGAGGAACTGCTCGCCCCGGGAAACGCCCCGGTCCAGGTACAACTGGCAAAACCTGGCGTAATCCTGCGTGGTGGACACCAGGCCACCGGATGCACGGACGAAGGGCGTGTGCATGCGAGTTTCCTGCTTGAATCGTACGGACCACGTGCCGTCCTTTCGCGCGTAGACGTAGGCCATGCGGTCCAGCTTGTCAGCCGGCGGGTGGTTCGTCGTGTCGACCATGCTCAGTGGTCGGTAGATACGCTCGACCAGGAACGTTTCCAGTGGCTGGTCGGAAACCACCTCGATCAAGGCACCCAGGATGTTGTAGCCCGGGTTGTTGTAGCGATAGGTTTCGCCAACGGATTCACGCGGGCCGATCTCTGCGAATCGATTGACTTCCAGTTGCAGGTTGGGCGCGTCAGGGTGTTGACTGGATTTTTCCATGAGTGGTTTAAGAAACAGGGAGCTAATGCGGAATCCGCTGGTGTGCGTAAGCAGGTGGCTGATAGTAATGTCCCGGCATTTCTCATTGCGAAAGGCGGGCAGGTACCTTCCAACCCGGTCATGGACCGACAGCTTGCCATCTTGCTGGAGTAGCTGGATGCCAGTGGCGATCACGGACTTGGTGTTGGAAGCCATGCGAAAGAGCGTGTGACGCTGGAGGGGGTCCCCGGCGCTCTTGTTCTGCCAGCCCAGGGCCTCGTGAAGAATGATATGACCGTCCCGCAGCACCATGAGCTCGACATTACGCAGGCGGTCTTCAGCAATGGCGTCTCGAAATAACTGGACACCTTGCTGGAGTTTTACCGCGGAAACGTGCAGTTGACGCGGCGTGCTGGTTGGCAGGTCCTGTCCGGGCGCTGGAAGGGTGACGAAAAGCCCGCAGGCCAACGTGAGGTAACCGCGACAGTAAATGTTCATGAAATCGCTTTCCGAGACCGCTAAGAGTCGTGAACAGAGCACGTGATTATGACAATCTTATGGAGCCAGGTGCAACCACGTGGATGCAAATACGGTTCGTGCGGGTTCAATTCCGGCTCTTGGGTAGGTCCAGTTTGTGCTAGAATAGCAGCGGCACGGTCCTGGCGAAGTGCGGGACAAAGGAGTCTATCACAAGAGGGTTCAGGGTGTTCCGGATTAAGTCGCAACGTAGTGTTTCGGTCGCGATCAGCGGGCTGGTCATGTGCCTGGCCTGGCACGGCAGCGCGGCGGAACCGGTGATTGATTTCAACCGGGATATCCGTCCTATTCTCGCGGAGACCTGTTTTCAATGCCACGGACCGGATGCCAAGAATCGAAAAGCAAAACTGCGCCTGGACCAGGGCAAGTCGGTAGCCACGGTCGTGACGGCTGGGAATCCCTCGGAAAGCGAACTGATTGACCGCATTCTTTCAGAGGATGCCGAAACGCAGATGCCGCCTTCCACGGCCAGTAAGCAGCTTAATGGGAAACAAAAGCAGCTGCTGGTTCAATGGGTGCAGGACGGTGCCCGCTATCCCAGGCACTGGGCTTTTGAGCCACTGGCTACAGCTAAACCCCCGCAGGTCACGGACACTTCCTGGCCGCGTAATGAAATTGATCCGTTCGTAATGGCCCGCTTGCAAGAAGAGGGACTGCAGCCTGCTGGGCGGGCTGAACTGGTTACCCTGCTGCGTCGCATCAGTCTCG
>JAYGDH010000455.1:0-17460 GCA_046583055.1 Pirellulaceae bacterium
TCCAGCACTGCCAGCAGGTTGCTATGACCATCACTTTGACGCGCTAGTGCATTGGCAAAGGCAACGCCAACCGGTCCGTCTTTACTTCCGATGAGCAGATCGATGTGAGCAATTTCATTGCCATCACCAGTTAACGCTTCACCAATATTCATCAACATAAAACATTCTCCATCTTACGAATACGAATCAAAACTCAAAATCAAACACGTCTCTCAGGAGTAAAGAAAATAACACACCATCACCTAATTGCAAGAACCCGTGGAGAAGGGAGCGATGAAAGAATGCAGATTTCAGCTCCAGAACTGGTGATCCGTCAAGAAAATAGCTACTTTGAGAAGATGTCCAGGACTATTTTTATCGCCGGTGCCAGTGTCCGTTGTGCAGTTGACTCTGCGATCCGAGGCGGCTACACACCGCTGGCTGCGGATTTATTTGCGGATTACGATCTGCGGCAACAATGCCAGTCCTATCGCATTCACGATTATCCGGCACAATTCCTTGATATTTCGCGAGAACTGCCTGACGTTCCCTGGATGTACACGGGTGGACTGGAAAACCACCCTCGCCTCGTTGATCAGATATCACGACATCACCCATTAATGGGCAATTCCGGAAACGTCCTGCGAAAGGCCTACAACCCCTTCCTGATTAAGGATATCCTGGCTGACCAGAATCTGCCTTACCCGGAAATCACCAGGACTTGTCCCGAGACAACCACCGGCAAATGGCTCAGGAAATCCTTCCGATCTACCGGCGGGCAGGGGATCTCTCGGGTGCCGGTGCAAGCCACTTCCATTGCTTCTGAGAATGCCGCGTCAAGCAAGGAACTTTATTACCAGCGATTCCTGGATGGGCCCTGCTACAGTGCCACGTTCCTGGCTTCTGATCACACCTGTGATCTCCTGGGCGTAACGCGACAACTCGTGGGAAAAGGGTTTACCGACGGACCTTCCTTCGGGTACTGCGGATCGCTCGGGCCAATCGTTTTAACATTAGAACAGAAATCAACCCTGGACCGTATCGGCCGAGCTCTGACCACAACAATCCCCTTGCGTGGTTTATTTGGAATCGACTTTATCTGGCATGCCTGCCAGATCTGGACACTGGAAATCAACCCGCGATTTCCAGCATCCGTGGAAATACTCGAATTGGCATCTGGGCTCTCGGCAACCGCTCTACACTGCCAGGCCTGCCTTGATCCAAAGAAACTTTCCATCCCGCCAATGAAAGCCGACCTGCAATACGGCAAGGCCATCATCTACTCCCGCGAAGCGTGCACGATTACGGATGATAACTGTCAACACTGGGCCGCACAGGATGCCTCACAACGAACGACAAGCGGCGATCCCAGTTCGTGGTTTGCAGACATCCCCATGCCAGGCACTACGATTCCCATGGGCCGTCCGATTCTCACCGTGGTGGCACAGGACCGCAATTCGCAGCAGGTGCTGCAACGATTGATTCGTACTGCCAGACAGGTACGACAAGAGTGTCACTTACCATGCCTCTCGGACGCGATCGACTCCACTGGTCACTCTGAAAAGCTTGAAGCAACTTTACCAATCAACCTGCCAGACGGGTGATACGATTGGTAACGGCGGGAGTCTTGGCGACATCCGCTTCCTGGCAATACTCCATGAGGTAAGCATCTTCAGCGGTATCCTCGTAGAAATCGTGGACCACGGAGACTGCTCGAAAATCCATGTCGCGGAAAAACAACTGGGCCGCCAGGTTCGTTTCGCGAACTTCCAACATGATTCGATTGCGGCGTTGAGGAGAAAGTTTACTAACCAATTTTTGTACCATGGCCGACCCAACACTACAGCGTTGAAACTCTTTTGCCACAGAAAAATTTAAAATGTGCAAACGCTCCTGGTGCAATTCGTAAATCATGAATCCCACGACATTGTCGTCAAACTCCGCTACCATGCCGATGCAGTTTCGTTGTCTTAGGCAACGTACGAAATCCTCTTCTGCCCAGGGAAATTCAAAACTTTCCGTTTCAATATGCAGGACTTCCGGCATATCACGGCGAATCATCCAGCGAATATGGACCGTGACTTCATGCCACTTATCGTTTCCCATCTCGGTCTCCTTACCGCTACGATCCGGTGACGTACACCTGTTCCATCCTGTCACAGGCTACCCCAAGTCATGCACATGGTGACTGCCGATCAGGTCAGCACACCGGTCAAACGTTCCATGCTTGCCGATGATTTCCCAAGTGCCCAAAGTAAGCCTTGTGGAGAGTAGCAAATCACCGAAAATCTGCCAATATGAAAACAGCTCTCCGAGATATTAAAAAGCCTGGCACAGCACGGGGTCTGGGATGTAAGATTCCTGCTAAAAAAACGGCCCTGTCAGTTGATTCTCTGCAAATCAGTCATCGTCTTTGACTCGGGACTTACCTCAGGTGTCGGCAAGGGCAGCCATGAAGGTATAATCGCCGCGATTGCACTAAGCAGGATAATCACAATTCCCACGAGGCTCGGAGTCAGCCACAACCACCATCCCAGGCCCAAGAACACACCGGATAGATAAGGCCAACGCACCCACCATTCGCCAACAAGTCCCCTGCGGCCGAGATTCCAGCCAATACCAGCGACCAGCAGCCATCCGAGAGAGACAAGTAATCGAAGTCCGAAGTCACCACCTTCACGAATTCCCGGATAAACCAGGTCAAGGGCGGCCTGCTGCCCCTCGAAGCCCCCCACGACCTGATTGCCATCCACAACCGTCAACCACACGTCCGCACTACTGATCACGGATGACTTTTCGAGATCAACTTCCGAACTCCCTGTATCAAACCCCAGGCGATCTTTCAATTCCTGATAATGTTTCAATGCCTGGGATACGGACTGACCGGAAGAAACATCCTCGCTGGCAACTCGCATCCGGTTCCAACTAGATTCAACATCTCGAAAACGATCATCCCAGGCAAGCAACCATTCCATCATTCGCTGCCTGGTCAAGTCTGACCTGTTACCATTAGCACTTTCAATCATTGCCCTGATCGTATCGAGACGCTGCACCGTTTGTTTAGCAACTGTCGTCGCTCCCTCCCCATTTCGAGGACGACCGCCGCCAATCACCCTGGGCGACATGACGGTCCACAAGGTACGACCGACCGGAAACTCTTCGATCGTCGGCGTGACCGTTTTGACTCGTTTTAGTACCGTAGTCTTGATCGCGAGATGCCCCTGGTAAACAACTTCAATGCGCTGTGACAGCTGGGACGGCCCCAGTTGAAGAACATACCTTCCCTCGCTCAGCTTTTCCAAAGATCCCGGCAAGCCTGCCACGCGAACATCGATCAATTCATATTCCTGGGGAACCTGCAGCACACATTCCGTTCGCCCAGCTGGCTGCAAATCAAAGGTCGTGACCCCAAAACATCTTCCCTTCAAGGACCAACCCAGGTGCACGTCGATCAAGTGAATCAAGGGATTCATCTGGACCTGCTGAACATCCTTGATGCGGGCACGAAAATGCTCGGACAGAACACGTGCCACGCTGGAATCCGTAGTAGTAACGCTGGCAGCGAGCGAGTCCGGCAAGCTGCCGATCCGCTGCAAGCCACTGGTTTCCCATGCCAATTTTTGCTGGTCCAATCGATTTGGCATGACAACATAACGAGTGGTCCGCTGCATGCCTAACGGAGTTATTTCTGGCACACGAATACCGCCTGGTGGCAAAACCAGCGGACCTTCGATCCGGACCGTAAAATCCCGGGACAATGCCGTTTCCGGGCGAATCACCATGCGAGGCTGAGGAATACCCGGTAACCGCTTAATCTCGAACGGCATGGATGGTGTCAAATCAAAGCCACCTCCCCAGCCTTCGGGGATTTCAATCTGCAACTCATCACAAACGCCACTCACTACCTCCACGTGGCAATCCATACCGGCCCACCAAGCATCATCCTTTCGGAAAACTCGTGTTACAGAACGACACCGAAGCTTCCCCTGGTTTCGAACCAATTTTAAAACCTGCCCGCTACCCGTCGTCTGTCCGGCATCGAGTGATTCCGTCCAACCGGTAACCAATCGGCCAAAATCTTCCTGGAATCGCCCCTGTCCCGGCATCGATCGGAGCAATTCCGGCGGAACTCCCTGGACCTCGACCAGCATTTCCGGCTTCCGATATATACGTACTTCTCGCTTAACAATACTGCCCGTTTCCAACTCCAGTCGGGGAACCGGCACGGATCGCCCATCGTGTGGCCAGTCTCCAGATATCCATAACTGCTGTTGCCCTGTCACTCCCTCTCCAAGGAAAACAGTTAACCGGCCATCGCTAGAAATTGCCAGCCGCGTTGGCACGGATTCACCGTCTTTCAACAACGACACCTGCTTGACACGAAATCCCTTCGGCAATTTGAGACGATGCTGAAAAACAGAACTTCCCGTGGTTTCGATCTCCATCCGACACTTCATATCCAGGCGATCCAGGCCGACTTCGAAATCCAGTTGTTGCGTGGCACTCGTTTCGGCGACACGTCGCCGAGTCGCCAGACTCCACTGGGAATCCTCTGCTGGAGGACGGAACGCAAAATCAGGCAGCTCCTCACTTCCCCACCGCTGAGCAAATTGCTGGACCTTCACTTTTTGCGATTCTGCTATTTCGCCAGCATTCCACTGGAGTCGATCTGACACCGAAACAGCAAACTGCCTGGCTACAACGCGATCGCTAACCGCCTCCAGCGTAGGCAACTGCAACTGCCCCACCCCCGATGTCTGGTTCATATAAAAAGACATCGTCAACATAAAATCCCTGTCCATCGGCTCCCTCAAATTAACATGGATCCGATTAACATCTCCTTCCTGAATCCGAGGGGTTCCCCGCACCGGCTGGCCAACTCGCATGGGAAGCATGCGCAATCGTGGATCAACACGCAATTGCACCTGGTTCACTTTCCCGCGCAACACGGAAAAACGGAACTGGGCATCCAACACGACGGAATGAGGTCGTACTTTCATCCAGGTCAATTGTTCCACGCTGGTCTGGGGAACCGATTTCGGAAGTGGTAATTGCCAAGCCCAGGTGAATCCCAACTGGCCACAGGCCCCCAGTCCGGCAACCAGGTCGCTGGAGGGGAGTTGGCGCTGAACGACTCCACGACCATCAAGAACGGAGATTACAGGCATATCCACCGAATCTGGAAAGACAAGTCTCGTCGCTGGTATCCTGGGAATCTCAAATTGGATTGCTTGTTTTCCGTTAATCCTGCGAATATTCGGACGCAGTTTATACGTTAGTGTGTAAGAGCCAGGCTCTTCCACCTCCAGGATAAAGGCATCTCCATTCGCTGACCAGTTAATCGCTACCTCCTGCCCATTCAACTCGACATTAGACAGTTCCACGGTTTCGCTTGGAACCGGCAACTGGATGGTCTGCGCAGCCAACAAAACCTCCAGCTTGATAGTCGCTGCCAAGGCCGGATTTTCAAGTCGGTTACGAACTTCACCCCAGTCACACTCGGCCCGATATTCGGCCTCGGTGAGCAGCCACCCTGACTTGTCATGCGAAGACTTTTCCGTACGTCGGTGCAACTCATCAAAAAACGCTTCCGGCAAATAATCGTAGTGTCCAACCGGTTTGTTTTTTTCGTCAACCGGAATCAACAAGCGATATACTTTCTGGGTTTTTACGGTCCTCTGTTTTCCTGTTCCGCTCTCACCATCGGTCATCTCATCAGCCCAACCCCAGATAGCCAGGGTCGTCAAACCAACAAACATCAAGAAGGAAAGCAACGTTTTCGGCACTGCCTGCAGGTCAAAAGACAAATCTGATACGCGGGCTACCCTTACCTGTTCGGTCACGGAATGACGCCAGGTAACTGTCAGTAAGCCTGCGATTAATGACCCCAGGAATAAGCAGGTCGGCCCAGGATAAATACTGGCAGGGGACAATAAAGCCACTAATCCACTCAATACAACCGCTTGGATCAATCTTTCCGGCCGGCTGGAAAACAACCAGGTAAACAACCCGGCCCAAACCAACAGGCCGGCCCAGGCAAAGGAATGCAGGACCAGCGGTCGGCAGACGATAATCCGAATGGCCTCACCCTGCTCCAGGGAAAAGTCATGCTGGGACCAACGACTGTCACTAATCTGGGCAGAGGACAAAGTGGCAGCTGCCAACCAGGGCGAAGCGATGTCACGAGGTTGTTGCGACCATTGTTGCAGGTCAACCCATGGGTTTTCCTGTCCCACCGAGTGACGGCGAATCTGTGATGCCAAACGATCTGAATCAACCACGCGCATCACCGAGGCCTCATCCGTGGCACTCACATTGACTTGTCCCTGGTCTACCAAGGAGGTGGTTAACGCCAGCGCATCCTTGCTGACCAGCAATGACAACTGGGCGCTCCGCAATAATTCACGTCCGATCTCGAGAGGATCTGCCGGCAAAAACGAGAGCACGGTTCCCGTATCCAGTTGATGATCCAACAGGCTTGCCTGGTCAATCCAAAAAACAGTTCCTGGAGATCCAAACTGGCCACCATTGGCAACCAAACAATTCTTCAACACGGCATCCCAGGTAACCTGTTGTGGGGCGTCGGCCTGCAGCCTGGCTAACTGAAATCCTTTCCCCAGTCCACGCAAGCAATCATTAGCCCGCTGAAGCATTTCCGGCTCGTTGGTGACCGGCCCTATCATTTGTTGCCAATCCGTGGCGGCCAGCAATCGAAATGGGGCTCTGCCCGATTCGCGATACAAGGGGCCGAACAATCGTTTTCCCACGGAGAGTTGCTGAGGCTGGCTAGAACCGACTGTTTCACGGGAAAACAATGCGTAACCCGGGGGCAACAAAACCTGCCATTCTGTTTGCAGGACGGGACACTTGACCCGAGCCAGGGGTGTTTTCAATCCAGCAAAAATATTGAGCGTGGGTGACTGCACGCTATAACTCACCCGGACGACTGGAAATCGTTTTCCCAGTGGTAACGGGACCTGCAACTGCCTTTCATCGCTTTGCGATCCAACCAATCCAAGCACTTCCCCATCCACCATCAGTTCCTGCAACTCCGTCCCCGCAGGCAAATGCAGGTCAAAATGCTGCACCCCTTTATTCTCCAGCCGATACACTGCCTGGTGAGTAGAATAGCCACTTGCGGTAAACCGCGACTGCAACTGGCAATTCCAAGCCCACAATGCCTTCTGGGAACCACTTGCCTGTCGCCTTACGACTTTTACCTGCACATCTTCAGAGGGATCATATGCATAGACTCCCCTGACCTGGATGTTGCGATTTACCGTTCCCGTAATCGCTGGAATTCTCTTCAATCCCCCATGTTGAATTTCCAGGTCCGTACTATCCGGAACGAGCACTGAAACAGAACCAACCTGGGTGATGGACTCCGGCATGGCAGCCAGGCAAATCGCTGCTGAATTCTCCGTCGGCACATTGCGTACTCCAACCAGTCGAAACGCATCCAGCTGCGCTTGATCAAGACTCACTTCCCAAGTCTCACCTCCGGCCAATCCTCGCAGCTCCTGTTCCTCCTGGTCCAGCATTCGCGAAACCAGCTTGACCGTCCCATCTCCTGGCAATGTCCATTGCATGGGCAAACCTCGGGGACGGTAAAAGTGCACCAGCAACCGCTGCAACGGCGCATTCTCCGGTGTACAAGTGATTTGATACTGCTCTTCCAAGCGCTGCTTACCAAACAAGGCCTGGACATGGATTTCACTCGAGTAACGCGTTTGTTCCCGATATGCCTGCAAACGCAAGATTCCCAGGCCGGGTTTATCCAGGAACAGCAAGCTGGTCGAATCCAGGTCCAGGGCCGTGGCAAGAGATTCTTTTACTTCACCGGGATCAAGTCGTTGCAGCTGAAACCCCTCATTAAGCCTTAGCTGGAAACCGGATTCCAGCGCAACAGCGATAATCGAATGCCTGGATGCTGTCGATTCAAAATCCACCATCCGCAACCGGGAACCCTCGACCTTTCCCTGGATGGCCCGGCTATGCCCGCGAACCAGTACACGAACATCCTGCCCATTTTGAATGGCGCGATTCAACCTAACCACCAGTCGCTGCTGGTTTTTCGCTGACCCGGATCTCATGGAAGGGGGCACACGAATCACCTCGTAATCATCCAGGAATTCCGGTGGATCCGTTTCCACGGCATCCACAATCCAGCCCGGTCCCAATCTTCCCTGCAGTACAAATTGCTGGCCATGAGCAGCCCGTGCTTCGGCAATAACCAGTCCACTCATTCGTTCCGAGGCCAGGGCGATTCGAGTTCCAATGTCCAGGTGGATTTCGGCCTCGCGTCCTTCTACCACCACGCTGATCGATGCCTGCGGCTGGTAGAACTGGAACAAACGCGATTGCTCAAACCCCGGAGATACCCCCGGTCTCACGCCGGTTTCATGACAACCGTTGCTGCGCAACTTGACGAGCGTAAGATCACTGGCAAAGCTGACATTGGCCTGTCCTTCCTGCCAGACTCCATCGGTGACACGGATGCCAGGCAACTTCCATTCTTTACCCACCACCAGCGAAGCAACTGCCTTAAGTGAAATCACGCGATCCGCACCGCCCAGTGGCTCCGTGAAATGCAGAGTCACCTGTTTTCCCTTAGCAACATCTCGAGCCGTCCAGCGTAGTTCCTGTTTACCCAGTTGCGCCGTCAAGAGCTGTAGCCCTGGTGTGATCAGCAACTTCAATTGACGAATCGATTGATGATGCACATCAACATGCACATCAACTTCCAGGTTCATTCCGGTTCGCGTCAGTTCATAATTTGCAGTTTGCCGAAACAGGGTCAGCGGATCTCGTGGTTTAAATTTCTCTTGTGGGCTAACCGTCAACAAGGTCTGGTGATGCCCTCCCAGTTCCACGATCCAGGATGAGGCTGAAGAATCCTTGTCGTTGTCACCGGAACCAGTAGCTGCCTTGGCAGGAAGCGGGCCAACCAACACCAGACCATTCTGGCTGGCAAGTGATGTTTTTTCAGGCAACTGCAATTCAAGTCGGCTGGCAGCACTTGCAGGAATCCGGAAATCAAAAATCTTTTGTTCCCCGGTGGCTGGCGTACCTTTCAGTGACCAGGGAATCCGCAGGCGTCCCGTTTTCTCGACATAAACAAATCCACGTCCAGTCGCATCCATACCAACCACGGCAGGACGCTCCGGATCTCCGTCCCACTGCGGGCGACCCCAGGCCAGAGCACCAGGAAACAAGGGTAACATCGCCGGGTCCCCGGATTTTTTTTCAATCTCCAGGAGGGCCATTCCGCCGACCAAACCTTCATCAACAAGGCGGCCAGAATAGGTTGCCGAAACAATCCGCACCTCGCTGGATTTAAGCGTATCACGGGCACTACGGTTAATCGCTTCCACCATTTCCACGAAACTATTTCGCTTCAATGGCATGGTCCCCTTGATCAGGCCATCCAGATCTCCCACCGGAACGTACACACGCCGAAAATAAAGCGGTTCACGATCCTTTTTCGATCCTGCCGACTGTTGAGCCTGGCTTGGCAGGCTACTGAAAATCCCAATTGCCACGAGACTGACCAAGAACCAACTTCTCATCCGGCCATGCTTATATTGCATCATGCCCCGGGCTCCGAAGTGGGGAGTTCACGAGTAAACGTACTCACCATGGTCGGATCGACCGGACTTAGATCCGCCTGTGGATTCAAATATTCGCTCGAATTCCTTTCGCTCAACCCACTTCCGTAAACAAATCGTGGCCACCGATAATCCTGCCGACGAATCATGAGCCAGTTCAGGATGCGAGCCACCAGGACCAACACCAGTCCCAGGGCAGCTGACTGAGAAACCAGAAGTACGCTCTCGGGGGTCAACATCGCACCGGACACTAAAACAAGTCCCCCGCACAAGAGGAGTACCGGATGGCGGAACCCGGGAAGATAAATCAACAACAACCCAATGAGTAACGTCGCCCCGGAAGCAACCATCAAAATCGTCGCTCGTCCCAGCATCCGAACCTCGAGATCGACAACTGGGCCGATCGATGTATAGAGGTATCGATTGGTGCTGGCCGGAACCGGATCCTGTACGGTCGCACCAATCCACTGTTCCAGGTCCTGTTGACTGAGATTCGGTTGTCTTCCCCAACTACCTTTTTTCCAGGTCCATTCCTGTTCCGCGGTCATCACGGCCGGGACACCGACCAGGTGCTCATTCGACGGGGTAATCAGTTGCCAAAAAAACCGTTCCATGCGTCTTACATTCTTGATCCGAGGCATTTTCACTGCGAGTTGGCCGATTCCGGAATACTGGCCATGCGACCAGTACCAGAGTTCCAGCACATAATCCTTTTGGCCTGATGGCTGTCCGAGCGTCAACGACAAGTCACCCATAGCGGAAACCGCGATCTCTTCCAGCGGTACCGGTTGATGATTAATGGCAACCCGGATATTCCCTGGCTTGAGTGAAGTCGACCCGGGAAAGCTCAACTGCATACGAGGCTCATTCGTCGTCAAGCGAAACACGGCCCGGTGTCTCTGCCCGGAAGCCGTCAAGTAAGTCTGCAACCAGGCCTGCTGAACTATAATCAGCGATTGAGGAGACCGTTTTCTCAACAAAACGGACATCGGTAAATGATGCGCCCGGTTTGCAGTAGAGACTTCCAACCGCACGAACTGGTTTTCCGTATCTACCAGGCGTGGACTACCCAGCCAGGTTTCCCCCACGGGTTCCACATCCAGATCTGTGGTCGAGGATACCTCGAGAAAATGCCCTTCGAAAGTAACTCCAGCCACCTGTCTCGTCACCACCAGCGGCACCTGGACCAACTGTGATTTTCCATTTTCCAGGGCACCAAGTTCATAGGGATAACGCAGTGCCAGGCGAAACGAACCGATCTGTTGTTGCGGTAAAGCAACGCTAATAACGTTTCGGGACTGCGCTGCAACCGTCTCTGGGGACTCCTCCAAACCGATGGTCTCCTCCAGTTTCCAGGACAACAATTGCCGATTACCGGTTGCCTGCTCTGTTTCAGGAACGGGCTTCTCCGAATCATCCAGCAGCCACACCTGGAAGTCTCCCTGACTACCCTGCAATTGGGGAATCTCGAGCGCGACCTGTGATACCGGCTCATAATCCACCTGGTAGATGAGAAGCTGATCCACGCGAGCTACCTGGGAGTCTAATACGATCTTTCCACGCGAATTGACGACGATGACTCCATCCCGGATTTCAGACGTAGCAACAAATAACGGCTCCGGATCATCACCTCGTTCCCGGTAGAACAGCACTTCACGCTGCGTACGAGGAAGATTCCACTGGTCGACATCCTCAGGAACCGCATCACGAACTAACCCACGAATCTCTTCTGTGTGGGGTGTCAAAATGATATTATCCTGCGAAGTAATTCCCACCATGGCTGGCAACAATGTCATGACAGCTGCTCCCAATGGTTCTGCCACGACTGGCTTTGCGAAGGAAAACTTCAACTCCTTCTTGAGGTCGACGTCCCGATGGGCCAGTATCTGCAACCCAAACTGCCCCCCGGTCGCCTCTGGAACCAGAACCAATGGAATGCGAACTTTACCGGTCGGATCGATCTGCACGGAGTCTCTTTCCAACAACTCGACTGGATTTGAAGTCACCTGTTCGATCGTCCAACCTGGCAAGTCCAGCAACAGGGCAACCTGACCGGAACCTCGTAGTTGTCCGGCCAACGATATATCCAATCGCAACTCGTCCATGCCGACAGTAACAACATAGCGCGGCTCGATTCGCAGACGAGTCTTCTCCGGACGCAGTAAGGCCTTCAAGGAATATCGCTCACTAAAGAACTCAAACCTCGCCTGCACCTGTTGAGGCGAGGTGACATCGGGACGATCGTCAACGCGCCGCACCTCACCACTCTGCGACCACTGCAACGTCCAGTTACCTTCCACGACGAAATCAATACTACCGGATTGCCTGACGGCTCCAATTACTTCAAATCCCGAGAACTCAGTCGCCTGGCTGGTCTTCTTCCCGATCTGTTCCGAGGGTCGATAGATTGTCTCGAGAGTTATTTTCACTTCAGGAGCCGACACGATTGGAACAACCAGCAGCCGTTGTCGCATATCGGGTTCCGGCGACGTAACCTTGGAATCCTGTCCAACCGGTAACACCGTAATACGAAAATCCTGCTGAGACAAATCCAACATCTGCATATAAGGTGGCAAACGAACTTCAAACGAAGTCACATTGCCACCGGCTGCCGAGATGGTCAGTTCTGATTGGGCCGTGATCTGCTGCGGGCTCTTGATCGTCATCCGCGTGGTGCTATCCGCCAGCAGTTGCACTTTCGGTTGCTGCGCCATCCGGCCACCGTCCAGCCACGCCAGCTGAAGTTCACCTCCTGAAAAATCGAATGTTAGATCTGTCGTTCCTGGACCGGACGCCTGGGTTGTTACACTTAATTCCGTATCGACAACTTTGGCCTTGTCCGTTGCAACCCGAAACTTCTGAAAACGGGAACGCGCCAAGGGACCGGCAATCATTAACCGGGTTTCATCACCAGCTATTTTCAAGGTCGTGATAAGTTTCAAGTTGATCGTGTGCGACGTCTTTGCCGGCGCCTTCAACCAGCAGACATAACCATCCGCACGGTCCAACACAACAAAAAAATCTCCCGGACCAGTATGTTCAGCAGCTCCCTGTAAAACCGTGGAAGCCAATCCCAGGGGTATACGAATCCACTCTTGCTTGGCTTGCTGTGCAACCAGTCGCATCTTGAGTCGCACATCCAAGGTCGCATGCCTAGCCGTCGCCTGGCCCGTATAGACAACTTCTTCGATCGCAAATTCAGGCGGTGATTTCGAACCCAGCAATTGTCGGCGAAGCTTGTAGAGCTGCTCGAACTCTTCCAGCGAGAGATTTGCCACCTTGACGAGATTACCCTGTGCATCGCGCAGATGAAAAATCTCCGTCTTGGCCTCTCGGATTTCCGTCTCGTCTTCTACCTTGGTAGGCTTCGGTGGGGCCGGTGAATCTACCGGCGGTTGAGCGCAGACTGCCCCAGCCCAAAACAAGGCGAGCACCAGCAAACAGGACCGCAACATATCACGAACAAACAAAACGGATTCCGCCTTTGAAAAGGCTACACCTCTGCCAGAACGCCGGCGTCAGGGTAACAGACCGGAATCGAGGAAAACCTCGGTATTTATCTAGTTTACGCCGAGCGAGAGGGTTAATAAAGAGTTTCTGTAAATTCTCTTGAAACTGCTCTACCCAGAGACGCTGGCCAGGATAGCCAGCAACTGTTGATGTAGCGTCGGCGTGGCTGCTGACGCCAGTCGGGGTTTTTCCCAATCTAACGATAAACCGGCTAAATCCGAGACCACCGCACCCGCTTCCTGGGCAATCAGAACACCCGCGGCGATATCCCAGGCCTTGGGGCTGGTTGCCCAGTACGCATCCAGCCTGCCAGCCGCCAGGTAACAGAGATTCAATGCGGCTGAACCCAACCGTCTTAGTGCCTGGCTTTGATGCAAGATTTCTATAAACTGCTCAATCTCAGGAGCACCCCGTTCGACATTCGGTGGAAAACTTGCCGCCACCAAAGCCTCTTCGAATGACTGGCAATCACTGGCTTGCAGGGCAGTTCCATTAAGTTGAGCACCTTGATCCTGCTCGGCACTGTAACACTCTTCGAACAGTGGATCGTAAACAACGCCAACCACGGGTCGGCCGCCTTGCATCAAGGCAATCGACACCGCAAACGATTGTAAGCCGTGCACATAATTAACCGTACCATCGAGCGGATCCACGACCCAGCAATACGAATCACCTCGCAAGTCCGCTTGCGGAGTCCGGGAATCATCGACACCAGCGTCCTCTTCTCCCAGGAACAAGTGGTCGGGAAATGCATCCAGGACGATCTCCTGGATAACCTGTTGAGAGGCAAGATCTGCCTGCGTCACCAGATCCTTGGGGCTTTTTTCACTCGCTTCAATACGACCAAACCAATCTCGTAAAACGTTACCACCAGCCCGCGCTGCTCGTTCTGCCACCTGCTTGAAGTCAGACATCACTTCCCCCACATCGTGGACGGCAAAGCCAACGGCTGCTACCGACCCCTGAGAACACTCCCTGGCCAAACATTCGCCCGATCCGTAAAGGTTTACCACGGCTAAAATATTTAGTGTCCGGGAAGCTCTCACGCTCGGTAATGAGTCTCTCAGTTTACCGCACCCGGTGGCAGCTGGGTATGCAGAAGTTCCGATGAGCAAGGCATTTCGATCGTATCAAGTCCCACGGCAGAGGGGCCCAGAAAAGCCGAGACACAGCGATTTTGAGTCGCAATGTATTGGACACGTGCAACAATCTTGGTATGATCACGTGTATGCTTTTGCCTGAACCGACGAATTGGGTAAACCTGTGAAACCGGGTGATCCTGGTTCAAATGTTCAAAGCAAAAGTGGCCTCTTCTCTGTTCCGGCCCCGCCGTCTCGCCATAGTGCGAACGGCGGGGTTTTTTTTACACCCGACTGGCACCTTAAATGTCACATGTGGACAATCACCGGGCAGCAAGCCCACCTACAAACGCTGGATCTTTCGGGAACGATTGACCTTTCAACTCCGGGCACAGGGTTACACCAGCTTCGCCTGGCCGACCGCCGGCTTGTTGATATGCAACTACTGGGTATTGCACGCGACGGCTGTACCGTTGAGGCATTTCCGATCCAGGCCCCGTACGCCCGGGACAACAGCCTGGTCATCTGTTACGGTGACCGCGAGGATCCCTCACATCATCTCCAGTTGCAGTGGCGATGCATCCCCTCCGAACCAGGGTTATTCATGGGAGGACTGGAACTGATCCTTTCCTTCGAAACACCTTCGCAGATCAACTTACCGAAATGGACAACGATGACGCAGGTTGGCCAGCAGGATATTCTGGTCGCCGTCAACGATAGCGAGCAGCCGTGGATATCACTCAACGAGCTTCCCGAAGTCCGCGAACCAACTTTATCCGCATCGGGAAACGAGACACGCATGATTCTCTGTCGTTTCCCGGAACAGCAACTCAGTTACGTGGAAATGACCCATCCCGCTGAACCCTCCCTGGCAATCCTTCCATCTACGGAGACAACAACTCTCTGGGGATCGCCAACGCCCGAACGTCCCCTGGAGAAGGGCGTTATCCTGCGGCGGCGGGTGCGGGGGATGTTCCTGCCCCTGGAAAAAGACACCGTGCTGGCTGGCAAGGCATACGCACAGTTCCGGGCACTGGATCCTCCCCTGAACTAGGCCGAGAATCTCAAGCCAGCAGCTTGTTAACAACCTTGCCGCCCTGGTCTGTGAGACGCACGTTGAGTCCCTTAAACGGGTAGCTCAGGCGATGGTGATCAAAACCAAACAGCTGCAGGATCGTGGCATGCAGATCATTGATGTGGACGGGATCTTCCACCGGTGCCCAGCCAATATCATCGGTCTTACCCACCACCTGGCCGCCACGAATTCCACCTCCGGCCATCCAGAGGCTAAATCCATACGGATGGTGATCACGCCCCGTATTTTGCTTGTTGCCGCCTCGATTTTCTCCCAGTGGTGTGCGACCAAATTCACCAGCACAGATCACCAGCGTGTCGTCCAGCATGCCCCGTTGCTTGAGGTCTTTGACCAGCGCAGCTGCCGGTTGATCCAGCATCGTGGCGTTATAGGTAATTTCCTCGTCAAGATTACTGTGATGGTCCCAGGAAGCATGCATGATCGTGACGCACCGCACTCCTCGTTCCACCAGTCGTCTGGCCAGCAGGCAATTGGTGCCAAACTGCCGATAAACGTTGGCACCCCCTCCCCGGAAACTATTTTTCTTGGGTTCCGACCGTGTTACGCCATACTGTTCGAGTGTCTGCTTGCTCTCCGCGCTGAGGTCAACCAACTCCGGTGCCGAAGCCTGCATCCGAAAAGCCAATTCATAGGAACTGATGCGGCTGCTAATTTCCGCATCTCCCAATTGGCTGAACCGCTTCTTGTTCAGTTTATTGATTGTTTCCAATCCCGCCTGTTGCATCTCGCGGGTGATTCCAGCAGGTGTATTTAAGTTCAAGATAGGTTCACCCTGGCTACGAAATAAAACCCCCTCGTAGGTGGAAGGGAGAAACCCACTGGTCCAATTGGATACTCCGCCACTACTCCCTCGACCGGCTGTCAAAACAACATATCCAGGTAAATTCTCCGATTCACTTCCCAATCCATAGTTCAGCCATGACCCCAGGCTTGGTCGTCCAAACCGGGGAACACCCGTTGTCATCATGAGTTGTGCCGGGTGGTGATTAAAGGCATCGGTGTGCATGGATCGCACCAGGGAAATATCATCCGCACAGGAACCGATATGTGGCAGCAGGTCGGACAATTCCATCCCGCACTGACCATGCCTGGCGAATTGCCGTCGGCTGCCCATCAGTATTGCCGATTCTTTTTTGATGAACGCAAAACGAACTTTCTCGGTAAGCGACTTGGGTAATTGCTGACCGTCCTTTTCCTGCAGCACCGGTTTCGGATCATAAAGATCGACGTGGCTGGGCGCACCAGCCAGAAAGATAAAGATACAGGCCTTTGCACGTGGAGCCAGCGGAGGACTTTTCGGAGCCAAGGGGTTACTGGAAGTCGACTCTACCTCACCGGCAGCCAACCGTTCCTGGGCCAACACGGACAACAACCCCAATCCCCCGAGTCCTGATGCTGACGAAGTCAAAAACTGTCGCCGCATCATCAGGGCCAACTCCTCGCGAGACACCTCGTCTGCCGGCAGGGCTGCGGGTTTACGAAACGGCATCATGGCAATCAACTCCTCGCTGCATTACTTATTCACGGGAAATAAACTCATCCAGGTTGATCAGGACTCTTCCTACAAGGATCCAACCGGCCAGCTCGTTCCGATCCCCATCCTTGTCCGGCTTCAACGATCCAATAATCTTGTCACGAGTAACCGAATCAGCCTCGCAAGCTTTCCGTTGCGTCTCATGAAATTCAAGAACCGTTGTCAACTCATCCTCCGATGGATAACGGGCCAAGCAGATCATGAATGCGTGCCGTATCCGCTGACGACGGGTTTCAGCAAGATTCTCGCTGGCAGGGACCTCTTTCATGATCCGTTGCCCGAGGTGCTGTGCACACTCAAAAAAGACGACATCGTTCCACATCGTCAAGGCCTGCATCGGAGTATTACTGGCACTGCGTTGCGCCAGACAGGCATTCGCATCGGGAGCATCGAAGGTCATTAACATGGGATACGGTGACGTGCGTTGGAAAAACGTATACATCCCTCGCCGATACTGATCCCCACCCTTGCTAGTAGCCCACTTTGCACTGTTGGCATAAGTCAGGTTGGAATACTCGGTCGGCTGACGTGGACGTACACTCGGCCCACCAACGCGAGCATCCAACAAGCCGCTTACGGACAGGGCCAGGTCTCGCACGATCTCTGCCTCCACCCGTCGACGTGACTGGCGTGCCAACAAGGCATTCTCAGGAT
>JAYGDH010000491.1:0-3074 GCA_046583055.1 Pirellulaceae bacterium
CGACGCTCTTCCGATCTGAAACCGACCGTGTTCGCATGCGAACACGGTCGGTTTGAACTAACTGCTGTTGCGTGATCCGAGGACCACGGCATTCACCAACCTAGGGATTAAATCCATCCCCCAGGGGTTCGCCATCGCGTCGACAACCGAGTCGACTGTAGGTCAGGTAATCCAGCGTTTCCGGCAAGAGATGGACCGAACCATCCGCGAACACGAACTGGGCTCCCCCCTTATGCTGGGAGCGAAAACCAATTGATGTCTGAAGATTGTAGTAATGGTTACAATCCTGGGCGCCATATGCGCCTCTTTCACCACGTCCACGAATCGGGTAATTGATCGGGCTGTGGGTACCGGAAGGCCACTCGTTGAAGTGAAACCATCCCCAGCACTTGGTGACATCTTTCTGGGGCAGAACCTCACCATAGGCGATCACCTGCGACGTTCCGTCCGTAATATCTCGGAAACGTGCTGCCCAGTGACCCCGGGCAAAGACGCCTGAAACCCCACTCGAACGGGCATCGCCAGCGTGGTTCGCTTTACCCGTTCCGAAGGTATTCCCCGGATAATCATTACACCAGTTTCCACGGGAGGTGTTCAACTGCGCACCCATGGATTGAGAATAACATGACACCGAACGCGCCGTCTTCAGGTTCGTGGCATTAATATGCGGATCACAGTTTGCCGACGGGCAGAGGAAACTGGGAATCACCTCGGCACGGTAGAAGACACCGGTTACCGGGTTAACCTGTTCCTCGAACTCACGCGGTCCGCGAGGTACATCAGCCAGTGTAAAATCCAACTGCTTGTAGATCGGATCCTGTTCCATGAATGGCAACAGCTTGATCAGGTCACCACCGCGCGTTGATCCACGCCAGCGATACGCATTGTTGGACTGACGTGTCCAAAAGAAAATTCCGGTTGGCGGCAACTGCTTGTACGTTTCATGGTACGTGTGCAGCGCAATACCAATCTGTTTCAGATTATTACCGCAGCTCATCTTGCGAGCTGCCTCTCGTGCAGCCTGGACTGCCGGCAATAAAAGGGCGACCAAGATACCAATGATGGCAATTACAACCAGCAATTCCACCAAGGTAAAGCCTTGACTTGTACGTCGTTTCACAGGACACCTCCTTTGAGCACAAAAGCTTCAGTAGAGAAAATTATAAGAACTCATACAAATATCATAATTCACGGTAGCAAATAATTCAAGCAAGAGGATCTGCCCTGAAAAGTGCCACCCGTCCAAACATACCTAGAAATACGGATATCCCGCCTCGCTAGATAATCTGGGCGATCGGATCGGCGCCCTCGACGCCAACCAGCTTTCGGTCAAGTCCACCGTAAAAGTACGACAGCCGATTCGGACCCAGTCCCAGTTGCTGCAAGATGGTGGCATGCAGGTGTTTCACGTGCATGCGATCTTTCGTGGCTGCACTACCTAGTTCGTCGGTCTCCCCGACGCTGACACCACCCTTGATCCCGCCACCAGCGAGCCACATGGTAAAACCATAAGCATTATGATCACGGCCGGTCCCCTTGGCGTATTCGGCGGTCGGCTGACGACCAAACTCACCTCCCCAGACGACCAGGGTATCATCCAGCATCCCCCGTTGCTTGAGATCTTTGAGTAGCCCGGCGATGGGTTTATCCGTTTCCCCGGCGTGCAGGTTATGGTTGTGAGCCAGGTCACCATGTGCATCCCAGTTGGCGTCATTGTGATTGCCACCAGAATAAATCTGGATGAAGCGAACGTCTCGCTCCACCAACCTACGCGCCATCAAGCATTGGCGTCCAAAGACCGCTGTCTTCTTATCATCGAGTCCGTAGAGTTTCTGGGTAGCCTCGGTTTCCTGGCCCAGGTCAACGGCTTCCGGCGCGGACTTCTGCATTTTGAAAGCCAGTTCATAGCTTGCGATCCGGGCCGCCAGGTTCGAATTGGTCGCCCTTATTCGCTCATGCTCAACATTATACTCTTTCAGGGTGTGGAGTAATTTTTGCTGGATCGAATCCGTGATCCCCGCCGGGGGCTTCAGGTTTAGAATGGGTGATCCGGAACTACGCATGACCGTTGCCTGGTAATGGGCTGGCATGTAGCCATTGGACCAGTTTTTCGGGCCGCTAATCGGACCGCCGCGCGGATCCAACATGACGACAAAGCCAGGAAGATTCTGGTTCACCGTACCGAGTCCGTAATTCACCCAGGTGCCGAGGCAGGGGCTGCCACTGACAATACTGCCGGAATTCATCATCAACAGCGCCGAGCCGTGAATCGGAGAATCCGCGGTCATCGAGTGCAGGAAAGCAACGTCATCAACACACTCGGCAAAGTGAGGAAACAGGTCAGACACCCACTTTCCACATTGCCCATACTTCTTGAAATCCCAGCGAGGTTCAACGATTCGTCCGCTCTTCTTATGCCCACCACGTCCGAACGTTTTCACGTCAACGGTCTTGTTGTCCATCCCCTTCATCATCGGCTTGTAATCGAACGTATCGATGTGACTGGGACCACCGTACATGAACAGGAAGATAACGTTCTTGGCTTTCGGCTTAAAATGGGGTTTGCGCGGTGCCAGCGGATTAACATATTTGCTGACCCCATCGGCAGCCCGTGTTTGCCGGTCCAGAAATCCGTCGTCACCGAGCATGCCGGCCATGGCAACTCCGGCAAACCCGCCACCTGCTTCCCAGAGAAACTGGCGTCGCGTACGACCGCAAAAATTCTGTGGATATTTCTTCCTGTTAGCTTGGGTCATCTTTCGTTTTCCTTCTATTGTCGAGCACCTATCACCAGGTTCGTTTTCTCACTCAGTCCAGGTAAATCAACTCGTTCAAGTTCAGCATGACCAGGCAGAAATAATCGAGGGCGTTGGCTGCAGAAACCTCCGGCTGCTCCTGCAACTGCTCGATGAATTCCAATCCCTGCTCGATTTCCTGATTCGTCACTGGCCGTTGCAGGGATCGTCGCAGCGCCAGGCTTACCTGGCCCCGCGTATCCTGCACCCCCAGTTGCTTCCGCAGGTAGTTACCAAAGGCCGCGGCCTGCTGGTGAGTAAATGGCCCATTGAGCATCT
>JAYGDH010000517.1:0-23557 GCA_046583055.1 Pirellulaceae bacterium
ATTGCCCATCATGATGGACATGTTCGCCTGGCCCAGATGACTGCCAAGAAAGCACCCTGAACTCGTGCCTTGGCAGAGCGGTTCTGGGCTAGTGAAGTCGTTGTCCGACCTGAGCACCTTCATCGAGGCAGGCCAGGAAAACATCCTCTCCGCCGGGTCCGCTGGCGACGATCATGGCCTCGCTGGTACCGAACGTCATCTCGCGTGGTGCCAGGTTGGCGACCATGACGGCCTGTCGTCCGATCAACTGTTCCGGCTGATAGGCTTGCTTGATACCGGCGAAAACGGTTCGCTGTTCGTCACCACCGAGACTGAGCGTCAGTTTCAGTAGTTTGCGTGCACCTTCCACGTGTTCTGCGTTGACGACTCGCACGACTCGCAGATCGACTTTCATGAAGTCTTCGTAGGTACATTGGTCGGCCAGCGGTTCGTCCAGCAGGGGCTGGCCACTGTCCACCGCCGCGGGCTGGTCGTCCGCAGGCTGGTCGTCCGCAGGCTGTTCCGATTGATCCTTGGTTTCTTCGATCATGGCATCAACGTCCTTTCGATCAACACGTTGTAACATGTGTTTAAACTTGGCGACCGGCGTTCCGGTCAGGGGTGTTTGCGACAGGTCCCAGTGATCCAGCGGCTGTCCCAGCAACTCCTGGGTTTGCTCGGCCAGGCCTGGCAGAACCGGTTTCAGGTAGATTACCAACTGGCGGAAGAGGTTCAGCGCGATCGTACACGCCTGCTGTAATTCAGCGGCCTTTGTTTCATCTTTGCGCAGGTTCCAGGGTTCGGCCTGCTCCACGTAGGTATTCGCCTGGTCGGCCAGTTCCATGATGAGTCGCATGGCCCGGTTGTAGTCACACTGTTCGTACGCTTCCGCGATGGCCTCACCTGCCTCGGCTGCTCGTTGAAAACGCCCCTCGTCTTCCGGGTATTGCGCGGCCAGTCCGGTATCCGCGACAAACTTGGCAGACCGACTGGCCAGGTTCACGACCTTGCCGACAAGGTCCGAGTTGACCTTGTTGACGAACTCGTCCAGGTTCAGGTCCAGGTCATCCAGTCGCGAGCCGAGCTTGGCAGCGTAGTAGTATCGCAGGTAAGTGGGATCGAGGTGATTCAGGTAGGTGGCGGCCTGGACGAACGTGCCATCACGCTTTGACATTTTTCGTCCGTCGACCGTCAGAAAACCGTGGATGTGAACTTTGTCAGGCAGGTTAAACCCGGCAGTTTTCAACATGGCTGGCCAGAAGAGCGTGTGGAAGTAGATGATGTCCTTGCCGATGAAATGATGAATCTCCGTGCCAGGATCACGCCACCAGGTATCGAGCGATTCGCCATGACGGTCACACCACTGTTGCGTGGATGCGAGGTAGCCGATGGGGGCATCAAACCAGACAAACCAGTAGTTCCCCGGACTGTCTGGAATCTCGAATCCAAAGTAAGGCGCCGGACGGGAAATATCCCAATCCCTCAGGGGTTCATGGAGGAAATGTCCCTGTAGATAATTGGCCACCTCTTCCTGCAGGTGCTTTCCACCCTGGGTCCACTCGGAAAGAAAATCGTGCAGCGCCTCGATTTCAATGAACAGGTGATCGTGGCTTTTTAGTACCGGCTTGGCGCCAGAAAGCGTACTGACCGGATCAACGAGTTCGGAGGCCGCGTAAGTGGCCCCGCAGGCATCACAACTGTCGCCATACTGGTTGCCCTTTTGACAACGTGGACAGGTACCGGTGACGAAACGATCAGCCAGGAAGATCCCCTTGTCGGGATCGTAAAGCTGGGTGACTTCCTTTTCGTGGACCAACCCAGCTTCCTGGATAGCTTGCCAAAACTGCTGGCAAAGGGCTGCATTTTCGGGACTGTTCGTGCTGCCATAATTATCGAACTGGATGTCAAAACCGGCGAAATCACGCTCATGCTGCTGCTGGATCTGGGCAATCCACTCTTCCTCCGTACATCCTTCCCGCTGAGCACTCATCATGATGGCCGTGCCGTGCGTGTCATCGGCACAGAGGTAAAGGCATTGATTTCCACGCAGTTTCTGGAAGCGGACCCAGATGTCGGTTTGGATGTATTCCACCAGGTGCCCCAGGTGAATGGGGCCGTTGGCGTACGGCAGGGCTGCCGTAACGAGAATGCGACGTGAACTCATGATTGATCAACAGGTAAATTCCAGGAAGTGTGCTAGCATCTTGTCACCAGCGGAGTCTGGCATTGTATCCCAGTGGCGGTGAGATCGGGAAGGCGGTAATGGATTGATTTCAGATTCTACGAGGTCGTTCTTTTGGCTGGCACGCCATCTGCAGTTACCTGACCAGGATTGGTAAACGGTTCTGGTGGAGAGTAGAAAACGGACCCTCGCGGGGAGTGCGATCGAGTGATAGCACTGGCGGGTAAACTGATCTTGTAACAATTTCAAATACGGGACACATTGTTTGTTCGCGGCATTTCTTGCAGAAGCGAGGATGCTGAGGCAACGCACCCAGCGTAGGTCAGCTGAAAAGGAGTTCGGTTGGTGCAGGTGTTTCTGTTGTCAGCAATCGCGAAAAAATCCAAGGAAGGAATCTATCATGGCGCTACAGGCGTTACTGTTGTTGTCGGTCCTGGGCAATCCTGGGGAAACGGTATTACTGGAATTCACGACAACGGGTTGTGCGCCCTGTCGGATGATGCAGCCGGTGGTGCAGCGGTTGCAGCGTGAGGGATATCCGGTTCGCCAGGTTAACATTGCCACGGACCGCAAGCTGGCAGCTCAATTTCGGGTATACCAGGTGCCTTGTTTTGTGATGGTCGTCCAGGGTCGCGAGGTGGAGCGAGTCGTGGGGGCGACGACGTATACGCGTCTGGCATCGATGTTACGTGGCCGTGGTGGTGAGCGACCGGTATCGGTTCCAGCACAGGAGACGTCGGCCGTTTCGGCAGGCGCACGCAATACGGTGCTGAGTCCTCAGCAGCGAGCGATGGCTGCCACGGTTCGTTTGCGAGTGGAAGACAGCCGCGGGACTTCTTACGGGACGGGTACGATTATTGACCGGCACGGAGCAGACGCACTGGTGCTGACTTGCGGCCACATTTTCCGTGATTCCGCTGGATCGGGAACCATCCAGATTGATTTTTTTGTGAAGGGGGTGATGCGAACTGTGCGGGGTGAACTGGTTGGCTACGATGCCCAGCAGGACGACGTGGGTTTGGTGAGCATGCGTCCCGGCGTGGAGGTCACGCCGGTGGCAGTTGCTGCCACGGGTGTGACGATTGCCAGGGGGCAGCAGGTTTTTGCGATCGGGTGCAGTCGTGGTGCTGGTCCCACGGTTTTGTCGAGCGAGATTACCGGGGTGAACCGATTTGTCGGGTCTCCGAATTTTACTGTCCGAGGTCGTCCCACGGATGGCCGCAGTGGAGGTGGTTTATTCACGGCGGAGGGTCAGTTGATTGGTTTGTGCAAGTGGGCCGTGACGGATGCTGACGAGGGGGTTTATGCCGGGTTGTCAGCCGTGCACCAGCAGTTATCCAGGGCAGGATTGCAATCCTTGCTTAAAACCGTTGCCGCGAGTCGTTTACCGGCAGGTCCCGGGGTAACACCGACCAGTGAACGGATTACCCCCACGACGTTATCTGCGGCACCACGGCCTGGGGAGAATGAGATCATGCCAGTTCGAATCGATAGCGGCCAGGATCGCCAGGCCGAGTACGCGGCCAAGCTGCAGGTGATCAATCGAGCCTACGAGATTGCTCGTGAAAGTTTACGGCGGGAGTACCAGGAGCCACACGCGACGGTAACCACTTCCGACATGGCGATTGGCAATCCAGCGATCCCATTGCCTCGGGTTGCTGAATCTGGGCCAGCTATCATGCGTGGTCAATCACCCCAGCGTCGATAACCGGGCGACAGGAACCGGCTTATTCGATTTCGAAGATTGCTTCGATTTCGACCGAGATATTTCCGGGCAGTGCACCCATGCCAACAGCACTGCGAGCACCGATCCCGATCTCCGGCCCAAAGACCTCTGCCATCAGGTCACTATAACCGTTGATGACGGCTGGCTGCTGGCCGAAGTCGTCGGCGGAGTTGACCATGCCCAGGGTTTTGACCAGTTGCTTGACGCGATCAAGGCTGCCCAGTTGTGCCTGCAGCGTGGCGAGGATGGCCAGGCCTGTTTGTCGGGCAGCATCATAACCTGCCTGTTGATCGACCTCGGAACCGACGCGCCCCACGTACATGGTGCCATCGGGTTTCAGCGGGCCATGACCGGAGACATAAGCCATATTGCCACTGATAACCAGGGGCTTGTAGACGCCCTGGGGCTTGGGGGCGGGGGGTAATTCCAGGTTGAGTTCTTGCAGTTTTGCGTCGGCACTCATCTCGTGGTTCACTCCTGAAAATGCGGGTCCTGATAGAATTCTCGTGAAAGCGTGAAGTATACCAGAAACCTGGGCGGGGCCAATTGCCGACCCCGCTTGGAGCACGGCTTGTGGCTGGGTTACTCACCAGGTTGGGGGTAGATTTGATCCGGGTCGGCGATGCGACTGGCCTGGATCTCGATTCCTTCGCCGGTCACCCTGCGAAAGAAACAGGAGCGATAACCTTCGTGGCATGCCGCCCCGTGCTGGCGCACCTTCAAGAGGATCGTATCGGCATCGCAGTCAATGGAGATCGACTCAATGGTTTGAAAATGTCCACTCTCTTCACCCTTGTGCCAGAGCCGGTTACGACTGCGACTCCAGTAGACTGCCTGGCCTTTCTGTAACGTTTCCCGGAATGACTCTTCGTTCATGTAAGCCAGCATCAACACCTCGTTGGTTTCTACATCCTGTGCAATAGCGGGCAGCAGGCCGTTGGAACGTGAGAAGTCAGGACCAGTGATAGGTTCAGCAGTCACGATTAAGTTCCTTATATTGAGTCCAGTGGTGGTAATCGGCGAGCGACAATTTGCCAGTTGCCTGCTGCTTGGCAATTGGCGTCCTGTATCCATTATCCATGATCCGCCTCTCCTGCCCAGTGAACAGGACGGGGCAATCCCCACAACCGATATGATCCTACTCGGGTACGGTACCCGGGCGACAAGTCTCGGACAAGCTGAACAACTGTTATGAACGCTACGAATCGTGTGATGAGATCCTCTTTCGAGAAGGTCCAGTTTGCGGGAACGATTTGACGATCATGCAGGTATGGCACCAGGTGGTGTCTGCCTCACATTATTTTCCTGGCTGTACGTAATTTGGAGAACTTGTTTTGACTACTCCCCTTAGTATTGTCCTGCCGGTTTACAATGCAGAAGCAACGCTCGGTGAACAGGTTCAGGATGTTTTTGACATCATGGAGAATATCACCAGCCAATTTGAAATCCTGGTGGTCGATGACGCTTCCACGGATGCCACGGAACAGGCGGCGTATGACCTGATCTGCCAGTTTTCACAGGTGCGGGTGGTGAGACATGGTCGGCGACTGGGTACGTCGGAGGCAATCCAAACGGGTCTGCAGCTTTCCGAGGGTAAAGCGGTTTTCGTTCACAAGGAACATGAACCCCTGCAGCCTCATCACCTGGAACGATTTATGGAGGCCCGGCATCATCCCCCGGCGATTCATCAGTCGAATGTGAAAGACCCTCCGCCAATGGGCGCGGTTGCCTGAACAGGCCCTCAATGCTCCCCCAAGGCCCTGTTTTGGGAGAACTTCCAGAGGGTTTGCGCTTGAATCTTGAAAAAAGCGTCATCTTGCCAGGGAATTCGTGGAACTAAATACCGTTATCGCGCGTCTAAAACACGCAGCTTTTGGTTGTGCGATATGGTAATTCAACGATTCAAGGAGCAACGATTTCCTGGTTCTTATCTTGGTCGGCCAGGTCATGGACTGAATTCACCGCCATTATTCTATTTGTCGTATGAATTTAAGTGCCCTTCGACTAAAGACATTGAACCGTCGTTTCCCTGGTTTCCCTGGTTGCCATCGCACATGACTGGTTCATGGTTCGAGAAGAGGTACTCCTGATGGCAACTGTCGATTTCAATTTTGCGCCGGTAAGCACTCCTCAACGATCTCTTGGTGTCGATCAACTGGATCAATCGGTTGATTCTTTACCGCTTTCAGCCTGCCAGTATGATGTCCTGGAATCGGAGGTTGGGGATGACCAGCAATCGACGGTCAAGTTGCACAGGATTCGAACCGTACGCATGCAGCAAGAAGTGTCGATGCGGACAGCTGCTCGGCGCAGTGGAGTCGATGTTCGCACGTTGCGGCGCCAGGAGCAAGAAAACACGGATTTAAGCCTGAGTGATTTACACAGGTGGCAGGAAGCCCTGGACGTTCCGATTGCGGAACTGGTTGAAGAGCCGGGTGCCCATCTTTCCAAGTCAGTCATGGAACGTGCCAAGATGGTGCGCCTGATGAAGACGGCGACATCGATCCAGGAAAAGGCGCAGACGGATAGCCTGAGTCGCCTGGCACAGGTGATGGTTGATCAGCTGGTTGACATGATGCCTGAGCTGGAAGGTGTTTCGGCATGGCACGAGTTTGGTCAGCGTCGTAGCCTGGACGAGTATGGCCAGGCCGCTAAACGGACGCTGTCCTATGATGCGTTGATCCAGTCATGTCGTGACTAGGTCGCAGTCGGCGTCGCAGTCGGCATGGGATACGATCACGGCTATCCTGGCTAGGCCAGCAGTTTTCCATTCAACCCGGACGTAACGGCCTGGACGACATCATCTCGAATCTGATCTGCCTCTTCCCCGGTCAGGGTTCGCTCGTGCGAACGGAGCGTCAGTGAAAACAGGATTCGCTTGGTTCCCTCTCCATCTCTTTCGGGGTCCCGGTAGGTTTCCTGGTACTGGAGTGATTCCAGGAACTGTCCCCCGGCTTCATTGACAACCCGGGCCAGTTCATCCCAACGAACTGCTTCCTGGAGAATGATGTTGAGGTCCCGCGTGATGACGGGAAAGGCACTTTGTTGTACGAATTGTGGTACCAGGCAGGCTGCTTCGAGCAGTACTCCCAGATTAATTTCCAGGATCGTGGTGGGTGTTCGCAGCGAGAACCGTTTGAGGGTTTTGGCGGAGACATCGCCGAGGAATCCCAGCGGCTGGTCTGCCAGGTTCAACCGTGCTCCCTGCCCGACGGTAAAAAGTTCCGAGTCGTTGTCGGTGACTTGCAGGGGTTGGTCGATTTTGAGCGCAGCCAGCAGGGTTTCAACGAGCCCCTTGAGCTGGAAGAAGGAGCGTCCACTGCTGACCGCGAGGGTCCATTGTTCTGCGGGGAGATTCTTTTCATCGGGTAGGTAGATATTGGCCGTCTCGAACAATTCCACGACGGGATTGGCCAGGGATTGGTTGATGCGGCGTGCCTCAAGCAGGCTGGGAACCAATGAGGTTCGCAACGTGTCGGCGCCCTTGAGCATGGGTGTATCACTGAGTAACGGGGCGGCACTGGACCAACCAGTGAACGTGGAGATCCATTTACCGGGAACCATGCTGGCTGTTATCGCTTCATCGAATCCGGCAGCCGTCATCACGTTTCGTACCTGGCTCTGGACACGGTCAGCATTGGTTCGATGAGAGGGAACCATGGGGACCCCGACATCCTCGGGAATTTGTTCGTAACCGTGGATGCGGGCGACTTCTTCGACCAGGTCAATGGAGCGTGTCAGGTCGGGTCGCCAGGAAGGGGGTGTCACGGTGACCGTCTCGTCGGTAGCCTGCAGGGATTCATTGCCGAGTGCGAGCAGGATCCGCTGTACTTCCTCCGCGGGAATTTCTATGCCCAGGATGCGTTTTAGTTCAGACAGGGGCAGGACCACGGGTTCGCATGCGGGGCCTGGACTGCCCACGTCGATGACATCCTGGTCAAGTTCCCCACCGGCGATTTCCAGGATGAGTTCGCAACAACGGCGACTGGCCCAGTCAATTCCTTCCGGGTTGACTCCTCGCTCGAAACGATGGGAAGAGGGGCTGTGCAGGTTTAGTGCCCTGGCAGCGCGTCGTACGGCCAGTGGTGCAAACTGGGCTGCCTCGACCAGCAGGTCGGTTGTTTTATCGGAGACCTCGGTTTCAGCGCCTCCCATGACACCTCCGAGGGCAATCGCTGACTCGGAATCAGCAATGACACAGGTACCGGCGTCCAGTCGATAGAGTTTATGATCGAGGGCCTGGAAGGCCTCCTGGTCAGTGGCGGCCCGCACCACCACCTCGTTACCGAAAAGTTCCTTGAGATCGAAGGCATGCAGAGGTTGGCCGGTTTCCATCAGGACGTAATTACTGATATCAACCACGTTGTTAACGGGTTTCCAATCCTTGTTGAGGGGCTGGAAAACGGTTGTCAGCTGGTCCTGTAGCCACTGAGGGCTGGGGCCGATTTTTACACCACGGATGATACGACCGATGTAACGCTGACACAGTTCGGGAGCATCGATACGGATCTTGAACTGATCGTGGATGCTGGGCCCGTTGGCGACGGGCTGCGGATCGGGCAGGTTGAGTGGTTGGTCCCAGAGGACGGAAATTTCCCGTGCCACGCCGATATGTCCCAGGCAGTCAGCGCGGTTACTGGTCACTTCCAGGTCGATAGCAAAATCATCGCCGACGGATTTGGTACCCTCGTGGTTCAAGCCGGACATGGCGAGCCGATTTTCCAGGTCGGATCGCTTCATGTCGAGGGCGACGTAATTTTTCAGCCAGTTCCAGGATACAAGCATGGTGTTTTCAGGGGGATATCAGGGTCACTTCAAAACTGGTGCAGGAAGCGAATATCGTTCTTGTAGAATTCACGAATATCGGTAATACCGTGGCGACGCATGCAGAGCCGTTCGACGCCGAGTCCAAAGGCAAAGCCATTGACCTTGGAAGGGTCGTAGCCAACTGCTGTCAGCACGTTGGGATCCACCATGCCAGCTCCGCCAAACTCGATCCACTGGTCATTCCAGTGGTAATCGACCTCGACGCTGGGTTCGGTGAAGGGAAAAAATGAAGGTCGGAAGCGGATGTGGACATCCTCGCCGAGGTAGCTGGTGGCGAACAGTCGCAGCACGCTTTTGAGATCGGCCATGGTGACCTGGTAATCGACGAGCAGGCCTTCCATCTGGTGGAACATGGGATAGTGTGTGGCATCGGCGGTGTCGGGCCGGTAGACCCTTCCCAGCGAGATAATCCGTACTGGTGGTTCGCAGTTTTCCATCACGCGGATCTGGACGGTACTGGTCTGGCTGCGCAGCAGGAGTTCGTTACGGCGTTCGGCGTCTCCCGCGGCGGCGACTCCCAGGTAGAAGTTGTCGAGGGGATCTCTGGCGGGGTGCGCTGCGGGGATATTGAGTGCCTCGAAGTTGTGCCAGACATCCTCGATCTCGGGTCCATCGGCGACACTGAAGCCGAGGCGTCCCATGATATCCTTGAGTTCTTCAATGGTTTGCGTGATGGGATGCAGGTGGCCCAGTTGAAAGGGCTGACCGGGCAGGGTTGGGTCAAACTGTGGATCGCCCTGGACTTCCGTTCCACCACCGGACTGCAGTCGCTGCTGGGCATTTTTCAGGGCTGTTTCGATGGCCTGCTTGGTTTCATTAAATCGTTGGCCGGCGACTGGTCGGTCTTCCTTGGCGACGGCACCAAAATGCTTCTGGGCCGCTTTCAGTTGACCTTTCTTGGCCCCGAGGAAGTCGATGCGTGCCGCTTCCAGGGCGTCCTGGTCGGGCGCGGCTTCGAACGTACCGACGGCGCTGGCGGTCAGTTCATCGAGCTGCTGCAAAAATTGGGTCAGATCCATGCTGCCGTGAGTACCCGGTGGCAAAGGTTAGCCATGGACGTAGAGGCGATCTATTCTCGACACGCATCCTGGTGTCATGCCACTTCCATGACGTTAATCATGTTTTAACAACAGGGCAGGATCAGGCTGCCAATGCTGCTTTGACCTGTTCCACGATCACTTCGAACCCGGCGGGATCATGGATCGCAATTTCCGAGAGCATCTTGCGATCGAGTTCAATACTCGCCTTGTTCATACCGTTAATGAATTCGCTGTAGCGCAGGCCATGCTGGCGAACGGCGGCATTGATGCGAATGATCCACAACCTGCGGAAATCCCTTTTTCGCACGCGTCGATCGCGGTAGGCATAAACCTCTGCCCGGACTAGTGTTTCCTTGACGGTTCGGAGCAGGTTCCCGCGGCCGCCACGGTATCCCTTGGCTCGCTTGTAGAGTCGTCGCTTGGCCTTGTTGCGAGCCGCACCTTTGGTTGTCCTTGTCATGACACTTCATCTTTCTCTTGCTGCGATCAGGTCTTTCCAGGTTCTTGCTGTCGTGACACGATAGCAAGCTGGAAACGTTTGTTACCCACACAGTTGGTTCGTGAACTCTTCACATCCTCATCTTGATCGGAAAACCTGCTGACGATTTCCGTCGGCTGCCAGGGCAGGCAGCGGGGAAGTCATGATTGCCAGGCCAGGTCAGTTGCTATATCCATTGAGTGCTTTACGGATGGATGCTTCCATGCAACTATCGACGGTCGTCGTTCCTCGCAAGTTACGCTTTCTCTTGTGTGACATACGCGCTGCCAGGTGACTGGTACCGGACTGCCGATGCTTGGCCTTGCCCTTGGCCGTCAAGCGGAACCGCTTCTTGGTCCCTTTATGAGTCTTTTGCTTCGGCATCTGGTAATTTCCTCTAACAAGGAGCTGGAGCGAATGTCAAGCCACCCATTCTAGGTGCTGTTCGTGGGCTGGGGAAGGGGGATTAAGCGAAATCCGGTCCTTCTTGGTTTTTCCCGGGAACGGCCCTCCGGGGCGGGCTCGGCGGTGTAAAATGACCGATTTGAATCGGCGTCATGATCATTGGATGTATTCTTGCCAGCCAGCGTGGCCAGGTTTCAGGAGTTGATGACAAGGGGTCTGCGATGGGTGGTAAGGAACTGATTCTCTGGTCCGTTCGGATTGGACTGGGTTGTTATGCCGTCTCGTGTTACCGGTTCCTGCAGCGAGAATCGGTTGACCCTGTCCAGCAGGCAAATTCGTCGGCAATCCGCGGTGATCGGCTCTGGTGGTCAGTCGCCGGACTGATTTTCTGGATCCATTTTGCCGCTGCGTTTCATTTTCACCATCACTGGAGCCACCAACATGCCTTCACGCATACGGCTCAGCGGACCGGGGAGATGCTGGGATGGGAGTTTGGTTACGGGGTTTATTTTAATTACCTGTTCCTGCTTTTATGGGCCGTGGATGTTTCCTGGTGGTGGTTTTCCCCTGTCGGCTACCTGCAGCGCCGTCGCTGGATATCGGTAAGTATCCAGATGTTTTTCCTGTTCGTGATGATCAATGGAGCGGTTGTTTTTGTCAGGGGACCTACACGTTGGGTGAGTATCCTGGCGCTCTGCCTGCTAGGCATCTTGTCGAGGCGTCGACTTCTTGGGAAAACGGAAGTATCCCCTGCCCCCTGAGCATTTCCAGTCACCACTGGTCCCTGTCCCATGAGTAATCCCGCCGATACCGAACGAATCGTGTACATCACGGCCGGTGCCGCCAACATGTACTGCGGCAGCTGTATTCATGACAACACGCTGGTCAGGGCGCTGAGTCGCAGGAACATCGATGTTCAACTGGTGCCCACGTACACCCCGATCCGTACGGACGAGGAAGACGTCAGTATCGACCGGGTGTTTTTTGGAGGTATCAACGTTTTTCTCCAGCAGCGGATACCGTTGTTCCGCTACCTGCCGCGCTTCATGGACCGTTTCCTGGATGCCCCTTGGTTGTTGCGATGGGCCACGTCACGAGGCCTGGAGATTGATCCCCGGGAACTGGGTTCGCTGACGGTTTCGATGTTGCGTGGTACGGCGGGTTACCAGCGGAAGGAAGTGAAACGTCTTTGTCACTGGCTGCAGAGTTCGGTCAATCCTGGCCTGATCAACCTGACGAACATGTTGATTGCCGGCTGTGTTCCGGCGATGAAATCCCGCCTTGGCGTCCCGGTGTTGGTGACGCTGCAAGGAGACGATATTTTCCTGAACCAGTTGGTCGAACCGTATCGTAGCCAGGCGTTGAAGGAGATTCGCCGACTGGCCCGGCAGGTGGATGGATTCGTGGTTTTCAGCAAGTACTACGCGGATTACCTGGGAGATTTGCTGGAGATCCCGGAAGGCAAGCTTCACCGGGTGCCACTGGGCCTGGACACGGAGGATTTTCAATCCTGTCGGTCAACGTCGGCTGAGATGGATTCCAGGTCGTTTGTGGATTCACCGTTGACCATTGGTTACCTGGCCCGACTGGCTCCGGAAAAAGGTCTGCACGTGTTGATTGACGCCTTCCTGGAATTGCGCACCAAACCGGGTATGGAGCAGGCTTGCTTGAAGATTGCGGGCTGGTTGGGAGATCAACACCAGGCATACGTTGACGAGCAGTTTGCCAAGGTGCGGGAAGCGGGAGCAGAGAAAGTCGTGGAGTATGTGGGCAGCGTGGACCGTGCGGGCAAGATCGATTTCCTGAAACAACTGGATGTGTTGTCCGTGCCGACGACCTACCAGGAGCCGAAGGGCCTGTTTGTCCTCGAGGCGCTGGCGGCAGGTGTGCCCGTGGTACAGCCACGTCATGGCGCGTTCCCGGAGTTGCTGGAACGAATTCCCGCCGGGCTGTTGGTGAATCCGAACGATGTCACGGACCTGTCCGAGAAGTTAGCGGAGTTGCTGACCGATCTGCCACGATGTCGTGAGCTGGGTCGGCGAGGGTTGGAAGTCGTCCATGACCAGTACGATGCGGACGACATGGCAGCAGCAACGTGGGAGGTTTACCGTCAATACCTGGATGGGCCTGTTACGGACCATGCGGAGTAACGAGAATCTCCAGGCGTTACTTGGGAGAAATCGTGCAGACGATGCGGCGTCCCAGTTGGGTGGGAGCGGATTCCACCTTGCCGTGTTCGGTGAGTTCCGCGATTGCCCGTTCCATGACCTTGCGGCCTTCCTGTAGGTGGGCCATCTCACGTCCCTTGAAGATGACCGAAACCTGGACCTTGTCCTTCTGTTTCAGGAATTGCTTGGCCCGTTTCATCTTGAAGTCGATGTCATGGGTATCGGTCTTGGGTCGCAGGCGAATTTCTTTCAGCTTGACGTTGTGGGTGCTTTGCGCCGTTTTCTTTTTGCGATCGTACTTGTACTTGCCGTAATCCATGATTCGGCAGACGGGAGGTTCTTCGGTAGGTGCAACCTCCACGAGATCCAAGCTGAGTCCTCGTGCTTTTTCCAGAGCTTCTTCGGTAGCAATAATTCCCAGCTGGGTTCCGTCTTCAGCAATGACTCGTATGGGGCTGATTCGAATTTGTTCATTGATCCTGGTTGGATTCCGGTCGATGGTCTGATCCCTTTCCTGTTGCACTATTAAAACGAGACAGGCTTATGCCACTCAGCGTATGCCATGGAAGTTGAGGTTTCAAGCATCCTGCCATGATTGGAAAAGCCTCTCGAGCCAGTTCACATTATGCATTGTTATGACGGAAAATCAAACCAGCTGCAATTGGCCCTGCCAGACGTTTCCTGGTGATTGCCATGGGTGAGCTCAATATTCATGCCCAGAGCTTTTTTCAGCCAGGCCTGCATGTCCGCTGTACGATTTTCGAACGGTTCGAGCCGCGGTTTCCTGTTGCAGTTTTTCGATAGCCTGGGCGATCGGCATGGCTCCCAGGTCGCCGTCGATACGATCACGGACGCTGACCGACCCTTCTTCCATTTCCCGTCCTCCCACCACGAACATGTAAGGGATCAGTTCCAGCTGGGCATCACGAATCTTGGCGCCAATTTTTTCCGGTCGGTAATCTCCCTGGACCCGGAAACCGGCAGTTCGCAATTGTTGCTCCACCTGGCGGCCATATTCCTCGAATTTTTGACTGACGACCATGATGCGAGCCTGCTCCGGAGCCAGCCAGAGAGGAAATGCGCCGGCGAAATGTTCGATCAGGACACCCATAAATCGTTCCATGGAACCAAACGGGGCACGATGGATCATGACCGGGCGATGGGCCTGGTTATCGGACCCGATGTATTCCAGGGCGAATCGTTCGCTGCTCGGCAGGTTGTAATCCAGTTGCACGGTTCCCAGTTGCCATTCACGACCAATGCAGTCGGTGACGACGAAGTCAGCCTTGGGCCCATAGAAAGCAGCTTCGCCAGGTTCCTCGCTGAATTCCATGCCGAGGTTATTGCAGACCTCGACCAGCGACTGCTGGGCATTGGCCCAACTCTCCCGGTCTCCTACATACTTGTCGCTGTCCGGATCCCGGAAGCCAAGTCGCACACGATAGTTTTCCAGTCCCAGGCAGTCCAGCACGAACTGGGTCATATCCAGGCAGCCGCGAAATTCTTCTTCGACCTGGTCGCTACGGCAGAAAATGTGGGCATCGTCCTGGGTGAATCCGCGTACCCGGGTCATTCCCGAAAGCTCACCCGACTGCTCGTAACGGTAGACGGTTCCGAACTCGGCCAGGCGTAGTGGTAGTTCCCGGTAGCTGCGCGGTTTGCTGTCATAGATCATGGCATGCATGGGACAGTTCATTGGCTTGAGCAGGTACTGTTCATCCTGTTCCATCATGATGGGAGCGAACATGCTGTCCTTGTAATACGGGTAGTGTCCCGAGATTTCGAACAGGTCGACCTTGCCGATGTTCGGCGTGTAAACGGGCAGGTAACCACGTTTCTGCAGTTCATCTTTAACGAACGTTTCCAGGATGCTGCGGACAATTGCTCCCTTGGGTAGCCAGAGGACCAGCCCGGCTCCCACGACGGGGTTGATAGTGAACAGGTCCAGTTGCTTACCCAGCACGCGGTGATCACGGCGCTTGGCTTCCTCGATCCGTGTCATGTGATCTTCGAGGTCCTGCTTGTTAAAGAAGGCCGTTCCGTAAACGCGTTGCAACTGCTTCCGTGACTGGTCTCCCTTCCAGTAGGCACCAGCGACGGAGAGCAGTCGGAAGGCACCCACGGCGGCTGCCGAGGGGACGTGTGGACCCCGGCAAAGATCGACGAATTCTCCCTGCTGGTAAAAGGAGAGGGTCTCGTGATCTGCCAAGCCGTCTTCGATATGCTCGACCTTGTATTGCTGGTCCAGGTCCCGGCAGATCTGCAGGGCCTGGTCGCGAGGCTGTTCGATGCGTTCGAACGGTTCATTCGCCTTGATGATTTTCTTCATCTCGGCCTCGATGGCTTCGAAATCATCCTCGGAAAGTGCGTGTTCGAGGTCAAAGTCGTAGTAAAAACCACTTTCGACCGTGGGCCCGAAGGCCAGGTTAACGCCATCGAATAATCGCATCACAGCGCGGGCCATGATGTGGGCACACGAGTGGCGCAGGACGGCCAACGCCTCGGCGTTCTTGTTGGTGAAGATCTTCAAAGAGATTTCGCCATCATCAGGCAACGGGTGGTCGAGGCCAACTATGTTGCCGTCCACTTCTGCGGCCAGGGCCGCCCTGGCAAGACCGGGGCCGATATCGGCCGCGACCAGGCCGGGTGTCATGGATTGTTCGTATTCTTTCCGGGAACTGTCAGGGAGGATAACTGTCAGCATGGCGGGTTGCATTCCGTTTCATCGAGGAACTTCGGAAACGGTCGCCGGTACAAAGGACGAACGAAAGCGCCTCCGAGAAGTTGCCTTCCATTATGCTGGAAAGGACTATTGGCGAAACCCCAAACCGCTAAAGGATCTCGTGCAGAACGCGGCCCCGGCTGATCGGTAGTGGCCGATTGAACGGATCAAAGATTTCCGTGTGGGGAGCATATCCCAGCAGGTGGAAGACCGTGGCAATGAAATCGCGTGGGCGAACGATGCCATCCAGAGGAAAGGCAGCCTGTTTATCGGTTTTCCCCAGGACAGTTCCTCCGCGAACGCCACCGCCGGCCAGCGCAATCGAAAAGGCAGAGCCCCAGTGGTCGCGGCCCGCGTTCTTGTTGAACTTGGGTGTGTGCCCGAACTCCGTGAACATGACGACCAGGGTTTCATCGAGCAAGCCACGTTCGTCGAGGTCTTCGACCAGGGCGCTAAACGTCTGATCCATGCTCGGTAACAAGTGTTGCTTGAGCGAGAAACTGTGTTTCTTGTGAGTATCCCAGCCGCCCTGGTTTTCGTAGTTATCTTTCTTGATGCGGGTCCAGTTGATCTGAACCAGCGACACCCCGGCTTCCACGAGTCGACGACTGAGCAGGCAGCTTTGACCGAACCGCGTGGTGCCATAGCGTTCTCGCGTTTTCTTGGATTCCCGCGTCAGGTTAAAGGCATTCTGGGCCTTGCCTCCGCCCAGCAAATCAAAGGCCTGTCGGGTGTAGGTGTCATATTCCTGGATGGCCTGGCTCTGGCTTAATTGGGCAGCCTGTTCGCTCACGCGTTGGAGTAGGGAATGTCGTCCATCCAGCCGTGTACGGGTGACATCGGTGGGCAAGGTCATGCCGGGTACGTCAAAGCGATCCTCCTGGGGCCGGCACTTGATTAGCCAGGGGTCGTATCGTTTTCCCAACTGGCCGGCATCCTGGCCGGGCCAGGGCTTGTTTCCGTCGTTCCAGATATGCTCGGGAATGGTGATCGCTGCTGGCAACTGGCCGGCATCGTTTTTCAGGGCCCGCACCATGGCACCCATGCTGGGAAAGTCGTTGGGCGGACCGGGCAAGGCGTTTTCGCGGCTGAGTGGCTGGTGAGGGATACCGGTCAGCATCTGGTAACCACTGGAGGAATGGGAGTTGTCTCCCGTAACCATGGCTCTCAGTACCGCGATTTTGTCGGTCAACTGTGCGACCCTGGGCATCAATTCACCAATGTGCAGCCCGGGTGTTTTCGTGGCCGTGACACCGAATTCGCCACGAATTTCCTCGGGGGCATCCGGCTTGGGATCCCATGTTTCATGTTGTGGGATACCGCCGACGAGTCCGAACAGGATGACCGATTTGGCTTTACCGAAACCAGGAAGTTGTGCGTGTTTAGCCGACTGGTCCGCTGCTCTTGCCTGGTTCTGAAGGAGTGAACCCAGTGACAGGCCGCCGAGGCTGAGACCCCCGATGCGCATCATCTCACGACGGGTCAGCCCATCGCAGAGTCGCATGTTGTGTCCGTGGATAGAAAACATCTCGTGTTTACTCCGGGATTGTCGACGGCTGTATTATAGTATCGCCATCGGCAGCACAAAAGGCTAAGTCACTTTAGGAACGGGATAAATCGGCCTTCCCACTTGACGATTCCTTGTCTGCGCAGTCAGAATTGTTTGCTGAAGACAGGGGTCCCTGGCGGCACCTGTTGGAATCGGGCGGTTAGCTCAGTTGGCTAGAGCGCCACGTTGACATCGTGGAGGTCGCTGGTTCAAGTCCAGTACCGCCCACTGCCGGAAAGCCGTTGCCAGCTGTTGGCAGCGGCTTTTTTCGTTAAATCGTAGCAGCTGAGTCGGTTCCAGCAACTATTTTCGTGCCACGATATAGCAGATCCAGCTGGGATTGCTGGGAGCTTCTTCTCCCACGGACCAGATCCCGGTGTCCTCGCCATCCTCGTCTTCTTCTTCCCAGTAGACGTGGCTTTCCCGGAAACCGGCTTCTTCCAACATCTCGCGCACCTCGGGAATGGTCCAGAATCGCCAGTGGTACTCGAAGGCCCGCTTGAGCTTGCTGCCATCCTTGAACTTGAAACTGATGGAGAAGCTGACATCGGAAGTCACCGGGTTAAAGCGATCCTGTTTCCAGAGGTACTTGAAACCGTTCTTGCCTTTCTTGATGGTCCGCTTATCAACCTGGCCCTCGTCATAACATTCTCCGCCGCCCATCATATCCATGACCATGACGCCCCCCTCGTTCATGTTGGAGTGGGCTACCTGGAAATACTCGATGACTTCCTTCCTGGTCTTGAAAATCCAGAAGGAAAAATTTTGCGCGACCAACACGTCAGCCTGGACCGGGTTCTTTTGACGCACATCCTGTTCCAGCAACTGGATCCGCTCCTGCTCGGATGGGTCGATCCTGGTCAGGTTGTGGTCCTGCCCCCATTGCAGGGTTTCCCCGCAGAGATCGACACCCACTGCCGTGCGTTCAGGATCTGACCTGACCCATTCGCAGCAAATTGCGAACGTACCACAGAAATCTTCCTGCAGCGAAAGGGGATTCGTGCCGTTGGCCTCGCGATAAACCTGTATAAAGAAATCGATCTCGTGTTTCGGATCCTGTACCGAGAGCTGGTAGCACTTGAACTTGTCAGCCTTCTCGGCCTGGGTAAGCAGGGGTGATTGGGTTTGGGATGAAGCCATGGGATGTCGCTCTTGATCTCGCTATCGTTTACTGGGAGTAAGTCATGATGTGCTGCCACGATTCTAGTCAAAAAAATCGTGGCGCAAATACGGTGGATAATTTTTCGTGGATGAAAACGGTGAGTTGGCTGAAAGCATGCGTCGCTGAGATTACTGTTTTTCAGCCGAGAAGGGGAACCGTTTTGGGAAGACCTGGATCTCCGTGGCAATGTTGTACTTCAGCGCAGGTAGCCCCGGAAACTGGACCTCGATGTAGTAGGCGGCCCAGCCCTGGGCTGGTTCCGGGAGATCGGTGACCACGGCATTGGCTCCCTCCAGTGGTTGACTGGTCCACCTGCTTTCCCGGAAGTCGCGTGTCTTGCTGGTCGCCTTCCAGAGCCTGGCCTGGCCCCCTTCTCCTCGCCACTTGGCACGGAATCTTCCGTCCGGAGAGACTTCCCATTTCATGGCGGAGAGAGTTTCACCATCGAGTGACTTCTTGAAAAAGTGTGCCATGGTCGGCGCAATCTGGGCTCCCAGTCCGTGTCCTGCATTGGCCAGGTAAAAGAGGTGCTTGGGCCCCTGCAGGCCGGGATAGTAAAGGCTGGAGGCATCGACCGTCCAGTACGGGTCATTGGTCCCCAGGATGATCAGCTTGGGCATGGTTAATTTTTCACGGTAGGCATAGGGATCAACAAGATTGATCAGCAACTGGCCGCGCTTCGTTTTCATCCGGTTGGGGATGTCAAACTCGAGGTAAGGCTGGATCATGCGGCTGTACTTGCCGTACGACTTTACTTGCTGCTCCATCTGTAACTGCATGTTCAGCACATCGATGACCATGGGTGCAATGGCGACCACGCGCTTGTCGGCAGCGGCAGTCAGCCAGGTAGTCCAACCTCGCTTGGAGGCCCCGGAGACCACGAACCGCTTGATCGTTTTTCCCTGCTTGGCCTTCAGAACAGCTGCCGTGGCGTCCATGGCGCGCCGCGCGCTTTCTACCATGGGCAGCAGCAGGGGCCAGTCATCTCCCTCGTTCTTGACGAACTTGTCATACGTAAAGGCGATCAGGTCGTCCTCGTATCGGTTGCCCTGCAACGGCTGGTTGGGAACCTGTTGCAGGATCACGAGCGGCGTCTGGGCCAGCGTGGCGATGTAAGACAAGAGTCGCGCTTCACCGGAATCCGGTTTGGGTTGACCACTACGCGAGGAGCCGCCGGTAATGAACAGGACCGCGGCATCCGGGTGGGTAACCTTGGGGGGGACGAGCACGGAGAGCCAGTGTTTCCAGGGCTTGCCGCGCCATGTCTGCGATGTCATTTCCAGCACGTACGCATCACACGCTCCCACCTTGTGTTCGGCGACAACGCGGTAACGGTAGGACGGGTCTACCTGCGTGGTGGAGTCCTGTGACTGGGCTGCCGCGACCGACAGGTTTGAACAGAGGGTCAGCAGCAGGAGGAAAACCGGAAGACATGGCATTCGCTTGATCATGAGATTGTCGCCAAAAAGAAGGTCTGGATAAGAGTCATCGATTGCTTGTTGATGTAGTATAGGTGCAACGAAGAGAGACCGCTTCCTACCGGAACGATAATTTTGGGGAATAGTTGGTTCAGTTTTTAGCAGTGGTGAGTAAGTGATAAATCCCCAGGACCTGGTCGTGGCAAAAGTGGCGCCTCACTGCGGCGCCGAGGTGAGCGGGGTCAACCTGGCCCAGCCGCTGGACCAGGTGACCCTCAAGGCATTGGAACTTGCCCTGGCCGAACATGGTGTCCTCTTCTTTCGCGACCAGCCGATGACGGCCGAGCAGCAAAAACGGCTGGGCAGCTACTTTGGCGATTTGCACCTGCACCCCGCCTGGCCCCGCTTGGTCGACGGGTACCCCGAGGTGATGGAGTTGCTGACGGACGAGAACTCGCACTACATCGCTGGCGAGGACTGGCACTCGGATGTTTCCTGCGATCCGCAACCACCACTGGGGACGATCCTGCAGATGCTGGAAGTTCCCCCGGCCGGGGGCGATACCCTGTTTGCCAACATGGTGGCCGCCTTTGCGGCACTGCCAGCCGAGCAGCAGCAGCACCTGGTTGGCCTGACTGCGCTGCATGATGGCGAGCAGCATTACCGGGGCCGTTACGACGGTCCCGACGATGCCGACAAGGTTTATCCGCAGGCAGAGCATCCGGTGGTTCGTACTCATCCGGTCAGTGGCCGCCCTGCCCTCTTCGTGAACCGGATCTTTACGCGCCGCATCATCGGGCTGGAGGCACAGGAGAGCGAGCAGCTGTTACAGCAACTCTTTGAGCACGTGGAGCGGCCCGAGTTCCAGTGCCGCTTCCAGTGGCAGGTTGGCTCGGTCGCTTTCTGGGACAACCGCTCTGCTCAGCACCAGGCGTTGTGGGACTATTTCCCCCATCGCCGCCGGGGCTGGCGGGTGACGATCCAGGGTGACACACCTTACTACGGTGACTGAAGATGCTCTCAGGTGTGGTAAGCACTGGTCCAGGGACCCCAGTTCGCCCCCTCGCGGCGGACCTGCAGCAAGGATTCGATCAGCGCTGCGAATTGTTTCGAGAAAGCCGTTTCGATCTCCAGCGCGCCGGCGATCAGGAACTCCGCCCCCACGTCCGAATGACAGTTCCCCCGCCCACCGAAGCCGGTGATCCCAAAAATGTTCCGCTCCGCATCGAGCAGGCCCGCCTGCGGCAGGTAGTCAGCTGTAAAAGATTGCAGGCCGCCCCAGCGATGGGTGATTTGGGCACCAACCAGCTGGGGAAAGAGCAGAGCCAGTTGGCTGTCGAGGCGCTGCTGGTGGGCCAGCGAGGGACGAAACCCTTCCTGCTCCAGCAGCGGATGCGGCTGACCATCTTGCTGGTACTGGGGAAACAGGCTGTCCGGCTCATCCCGCTCCCGACCCCCTCCAAAGAGAAGGCGGAAACGTCCATCCGGTTCGAGGATTTCTCGCCACCAGGCGAGTGCCGTCCCAAAGCTGCCTCGGCAAGGCCGCTGCTCCAGTGGCTCGGTGACCAGCACCTGGCCCCGTTCGGCGCGGAGGGCACTTTGCAAGTCGGGAATGAACTGCGGAACCAGCGCATTGGTGGAGAGAAAAACAAGCGGGGTCGTGATCGTACCGTTGGCCGTTTTAACAAGCGACCGGTTCCCTGTGCGGGTAATCGATGTGACCCGGGCGCTTTCAAACAGCTCGATCGGCGTGGACTGGACCAGTTTCTCGGCCAGGCCCAGGACGTACTTGCCGGAGTGGAGCTGGGCATCCGTGTTATAACGCAGACCACCGGCATAGAGGGGAGAACCGCCGGTGTGTACCGCTTCCTGGCGATCGAGCCAGGAGACATCAAAGCCATCTTCCTGCAGCAACTCGTACTGCTGGTGATCGGATGCCAGTTGTTCTTCCCAGCCAGGCTGATCTTCCCGGACGAGGGTTGTACAGCCGTCGTCCTGGTAATCGCAGTCGATCTGGTACTGGGCGATTTGATCCTTGATGGCCTGGTGGTTTACCAGTCCCAGTTGCCAGAGCTGCTGCGCTACCTCGCGTGAATAGCGATCAATACAATCAGTATAGGACAGGCCTGGTCCGTGGTTGATGGTTCCCTGGTTCCTGGAGGAGGCCCCATCGCCGGCCCGACCTGACTCCAGGATAATGGTCTGCACCCCTTGCCGATCGAGCAGCCGTGCTATTTTCAGGCCGGCCACCCCCGAGCCGATCACGACCGCCTCGGCCGTTCTGTCCTGGTCGAGGGCTGGAAAATCAGGTCGCGGCAGGTCGAGCCAGAACGGCAAACCGAAATCCTGTAGTGACTCGGGCCCGGTCATGGGGTCTTACCCTCGAATGGGATCGGGTTGTTTCCAGGGGGGTGGGCAGATCACATCAATTTGTGCGAGGTGTGTGGCCGGGATTTGGATCTCGGCCGCCGCCACGGCATCCTGCACCTGTTCGATCCTGGTTGAACCGACGATCAGCGAGGTCATGGCTGGCTGCTGCAGGGCCCAGGCCAGGGCATACTGGGCCATCGGTACGTCGATTTCGCGAGCCAGTGCTTCCAGTGCTTCGAGCTGGTCAAAGAGGGCATCATTCAACTCCCACAACCATTGCGGTTTCTTGTCACCACGTGATTGGTCCGGGGGAGATTGTCCACGCTGGTATTTTCCGGTCAGCAGTCCACCCTGCAGCGGCTGGTAGGGAGTCACGCCGATTTCAAACCGTTCACAGAACTCCAAATCGTGATGGAACTCGCGTCGCAGCAGGCTGTAGGGGATCTGGCTTCCGACGACCGGGGCGAGTCCCTGGGAATCGGCGATCCAGCGACTTTCGCAAAGCAGCGCCGCGCTAAAATTGGAGGCGGCAATGTAGCGCACCTTGCCATCCCGGACCAGCTGGTCCATGGCAGCCAGCGTTTCATCGAGCGGTGTTTCCTTGTCGGGCCAGTGGATCCAGTAGAGGTCGATGACGTCGGTTTGCAGCCGCGCCAGGCTACGTTCCGCCTCCCGCTTGATATGGGCTGCGGAGAGTCCTCGGTCATCCGGTCCGGGGCCGACTGGTGCACAGACCTTGGTGGCCAGCACGACGTCATCACGGCGACCGACAAGTGCCTTGCCCACGATTTCCTCGGCCACGCCGCCGGGGCTTCCCAGGAAGCGGTCGTAGCCCTCGTAAACGTTGGCGGTATCGACAAAGTTAATTCCCAGGTCGAGGGCCTGGTGGACCAGGCTGATGGCGTCGGCCTCCGCCACCGGGACGCCAAAGGTCATCGTTCCCAGGCAGATGGGAGAAACGGTTAATTCACTGCTGCCAAGTTGACGATTTTGCATCGTGGTGCCTTTCAGGAATTAAATGACCGGTGACCAGGAAAGTCACTGGCCGCTGTGACTTGCCATGATAGTGGATCGGTTTGGCAGCGGCTATGCAACGGGTCAGTTGGATTGCGGCAGCTCGTCGGGAAAAATAGAAGAATCTTGTTCTCGGCGTTGAAGACACCTGTTATTCTGAAGAGGCACGGCAGTTGAATTGTTCCAGCAATGGTACCGGTGATGACGGGTTCCTTATCACGACGCGCATGGTTGAACTATGCAGGTTTGAGCTACCTGTCTGGTGGTGCATTGAGTGTTCGCGGTAACGAATCTCCGCAAGAAAATCGGCTGAGACTGTTTGGCAAGGCGAAATCGTGCGTGGTGATCTTCCTGTTTGGCGGTCCGGGTCAGCAGGACCTGTGGGATCTCAAGCCGCAGGCACCGGCGGAAGTGCGGGGTGAATTTAACCCCATTTCAACCAGCGTGCCGGGAACGCAGATCGGTGAGCACTTGCCCTTGCTGAGTAAGGTTGCGGACCGGTACACGATCGTGCGCA
>JAYGDH010000559.1:0-5110 GCA_046583055.1 Pirellulaceae bacterium
GCTTGTGAAACCCATAGGCACCCAGCGCCAACGAATCAATCACCGTCTCTTCTCGAGTGCACTCGGACGACCCGGTATCGTTGTAAACATCCACCGTGGAAAGAAACACGTAACGTTCGTATTCGAAATCGAAAAGCGAACGATAAACCGGCACCAGGCTAGCCTCGAAATCGAACCACGGATCCTGCTCGGCACGAAACCGACTGGCATTGCCGTTGGCATTAATCACCACGTCAAACCGGGACCCGGACAACCCGGGAACTTCCACCCGACCTGCTACCGTAACTTCCCAGCCCGCATCACGCGCTGCTGCCGCCACGCCGGATCCGACGAATCCGCGACCACCGAGAATAAGGCACGTACCAGTAATGCTTCGGCTCCCAGGAACCAAGGGATTGTTTTAACGAGCGTTGATCTTATCGACCTGCTGCGAACGACGCAACATCGACCGTAGTCATCCCGACCAGCACCTAACCATTGCGTTACCCTACTCAGCCAACTATCTTAAGGCCGTTGTCCAACGATCCCTTTACCAGGGGCGTCGTACTATACCGGTTACCACTCACCCGGAGTTTCCCATGAACCTACTACTTCGCATCTCCGTCCTTGGCTTCCTGCTACCAGGCTTTCTCGCAACGGCCCAGGCCGAACACCGCATCATGGTGCAGGGAAACAACAAGCTTGCCCTGGTTAACAAGAAGGGCGAGATCGAATGGCAAATGAAGTGGGGTGGCATCCACGATATTCATGTTCTTCCCAGCGGGAACATCATGGTGCAGGAACGCAATCGCAAGGTCGTCGAAATCGACCCTCGCACCAAGAAGGTCGTCTGGTCCTACGATTCCACCCAGGAAAACGGCAACCAGGGAAAACGCATCGAGGTCCATGCCTTCCAGCCGCTGGCCAATGGCCACATCATGATCGCCGAATCCGGAGCCCGGCGTATTATCGAGATCGATCGCCAGGGAAAAATCCACCACCAGATCAAGCTCAAGGTAAACAATCCTCATCCGCATCGCGACACCCGATTGGCCCGCAAGCTGGCCAATGGTCACTACCTCGTCTGCCACGAGGGCGATGGAGCCGTCCGGGAATACGACCATGACGGAACCGTCGTCTGGGAATATGAAGTTCCGCTGTTCGGAAAATCACCAAAGGGAGGACACGGACCGGAAGCATTCGGCAACCAGGCCTTCGGCGCCGTCCGCCTGACCAATGGAAACACGCTCATCGCTACCGGCAACGGACACAGCGTTCTCGAGGTCACGAAGAAAAAGAAAATCGTCTGGAAAATCGAACAGAACGATCTTCCCGGGATCACCCTGGCCTGGGTCACAACACTGGAAGTTCTGCCCAACGGCAACTACGTCATTGGCAACTGCCATGCCGGGCCCAAGAATCCCCTGGTGATTGAAATCGAACCCCAGACCAAGAAGGTTGTCTGGACGCTCAACAAGTTCGACGTCTTTGGAAACTCTGTTCCCAACACGCAGCTACTCGATGCGGGCAAGGCAACCATTCGTTAAACCTGGTTCCGAATCGATACCTGTCAGCCATTACACCAGGACTAACACCCGATGCCATCACCTCAATTCACTCACCTCGCCATAACCCTGGCTGTCGGCTGGTTAGCTTCCGTATGCAACCTGGCCCTTGAGGCCGCTGAGCCACGCCAGCAAGAACCCCTCCAGGTTTTCATCCTGGCAGGGCAATCCAACATGCAGGGCGTCGGGCGTGTGGCAGCTGACCCCGCTCGCAATGGCGGACAGGGGTCACTGGAATACCTGGTCAAGAACCCGGCCACCGCCAAACGTTTTCAGCACACGGTTGACGCAGAGGGAAAATGGGTGGTACGAGACGATGTCTGGATCTGGTACCTGGGCCGTCAGGGAGGTTTGAGTGTTGGCTATGGAGCCAGGCAAAACCATATCGGCCCGGAATTTCAGTTTGGACATGTGGTGGGAGAACATTTCAAGGAACAAGTTCTAATTATCAAAACCGCCTGGGGTGGAAAAAGCCTGGTCAAGGACTTTCGTCCACCCAGTGCCGGCGGGCAGGTGGGGCCCTACTACACGGAAATGCTCATGCATATTCGATCCGTGCTGGCAAACCTGCAGGAACATGTCCCTGGCTACCAGGACCAGGGGTACCGGGTAGCCGGTTTCGGCTGGCACCAGGGATGGAACGACGGCCTCAAAATGGATGCTGTCCAGGAATACGAACAAAACATGGTGCACTTGATCCATGACCTGCGTAAAGCCCTGGGAGTCAAGAACCTGCCGGTGGTCATCGCTAACAGCGGATTTGGTGGCCGAAAACAAAAGGTCGATCGGCGACTGGAACTCATGAAGGCCCAGGCTGCCGTTGCCCAACGCAAGGAACTCCGGGAAACCGTCACCACCGTGGAAACACGGGATTTTTTCCGGCCACCGGAAGTTTCACCCAGCCGCCAGGGATATCACTGGAATGGCAACGCCGAGACCTATTTCCTCATCGGGGACGCCATGGGCGAGGCCATGAAACAACTACTGCCCGGCAACTGAAGCTGCCAGACCGATCACCTCCTGGCTGATCCACGTACAGGCTGCGGATCATCTGCTAGAATGACGATTTCCCTGGTACCCGCATTCCTTTCCGTCTCGACGAGCTCATGGCAAGACAACGAAAGCGGCGCATTTCACGTACCCGGCGTAAGGCTTTCAAGATCCTCATGTTGATCATGACAGGCCTGGCCTGTACGACGATCTGGCTCGTGGGCATGCGTATCAAGAACAGCCTGCCTATCTACGTCCAGGAACCGGGCCACGAGTTGACAGGACACCGTTACCTGTATGATGAACGTTACGGCTGGAAAAATATACCGGGTTGGCAGGCGACGACGATCGGCCAACCTCTCTCCATTAACTCCAGGGGCCTACGAGACCGGGAATATTCTGACGAGAAACCACCCGGCACTCGTCGCATCCTGGTCCTGGGCGATTCCTACACCTGGGGCTATGGCGTCGGTGACAAAGAAATTTACACCGAGGTTCTGGAAACACTCCTCCAGGAAAAATATCCACACTACGAGATCATCAACGCCGGGGTTTCCGGATGGGGCACCGATCAACAATACCTCTTCCTACTGCAGGAGGGCCTGAACTATTCACCCGACCTGGTGATCGTGGCGCATTTCATCAACGACCTGGACGAGATCCTGCAAACCGAGTCCTACGGACTCCAAAAACCGATGTTCATGGTACAGGACAACAAGCTGGTTCTCTACAACTCGCCGGTCCCTCGACCCAGCCTGCGAAACACCCGAAACATTCAAAGGAAAAACCCTTTCCTGCTCACCAAGCACCTGCTGGAAACCATGGAACACGTTTGTGCCCAGCACAACTGCCAGGTGATGGCCATGCAATTTGGCACATTTATTTTTCCCCAACAGGACGACTCCCGTAAACTTCGCGCACTACTCACCCGGTTCTTTCCCGACCTGGAAAATATTTTTTACCTGGATCTTGACGGGGAATTTGCTGCCGCACAACTGACCGCAGATGATTTGATCGGTGAAAACCGGGATCGTCACTGGGATGCCAATGGCCACCAGAAAACCGCGGAAATCCTTTATCGCTTCCTGCAGGAAAACCAACTGCTGATCGCGAAATGAACGTCAATCCGTTGCCGGGTTGCTGGCAGCAACCAACTTGGCCAGTTCCGCGCGACGCTCGGCTAGCATGGTTTTGATGACCAGCTTCCTTTCCCGCCCGTCGGCATTCGCCGCGAAACCATAGGGAGGGGGAAGCTCCAGGGCTGCCTCCAGCGCCTCGATCGACTGCTCGAGCCAATCCTGCTGCTGCTTCAATGTCTGTCGATAGGCAGGAACCTCCGCCAGGAACTGCTGCTTCAGGTAAGAGATACTATAGGTCAATTCAGCAATCGAAGCGTAGTGACGTACGCGGGGCCTGATCTGGATCATTTTCTGCTCCAGGGCCAACTTTCGCTCGAACCCTCGCAGAGCAATTTCTGCTGCCTGGACGCTCTCCCTGGGTTTTTCGTTGAGTTGAAAATTAAAGGCTAGTTGCTTGAACTCCTCGGGATTTTCACGTTCTTGCGTGACCACGTAAGTACCCACGACCAGCACGATCGGCAGGCCCAGGTAGAGTGCCTGGCGAACCAATACCCTGCCCGGTCTGCGTACCCCACCGTCGGACCACCAGGACTTACTATCTTGCTTTTCATCTTCGGCTTTGCTCCACGGCAGCCTCGCGTCCGACAGGGCCAGGTTCTGCTGGTTTTCCTTGTGACGGACTTTCCAGATAAAACCGTCATAGTAGTAATGCAAGAAGGTCGACGTAAAACCAACCGCCGCCAGGATCCCGCCATACCAGATCCCGATGGAACTCTGAAAGAGAGTGGCTCCTCCTCCACCGGAAATCTTGTTCCAGGTCTCGAAGGGAAGTGTCACACCATAAAAGGAAACAGCCACTCCATACACCAGGCAGGCAATCAGGTAGACAGCCAGGACGATAAAACCTCCGCGGGCAAATGCCCGGGCAAACCCCTGGGTCCGCGCCCGATTCTTGGTAGCCAACCCACGGTTATACTTCCAGACGATAGCCAGATATTGCGTCACGTGAACCATTCCCAGGGTGGCGAAACCGAGTGAAAAATTCCAGCCCGGGGCCACGCGGTCGATTATCGGATTGGGGACATACGTCAGGTACATAACTATGAACGTGCTGGCCAGCAGCCACAGTTTGGCGCGGCTGATGTAGTAGCCTCGCCGTGCACACCACACCAGGTATCCCGTGTAGACCAGCCCCATTCCGCCGGCCATCACAACCGTGATCGTCTCCAGCCAACGGTAGGTATTGACATTAAAGAGGAACACCAGCGGCAGACCATGCTTGCTCTGCAGGTCAAACAACAGGTCCGGAAGCCACTCTGAAATTAACACCATGATACAAATGAACCAGATCCAGGAAACGGCCAGGTCCATGCGTGCCGCGATCTTGCGTGGGGCCTTGTTATGGCGATCGTAAATGCGCATGAAACCATAGTGCTGCATCAGGAAATGCCAGGGGTCCCAGATCAGCAGCACAATGAACAGGAAGATCATGCTGTT
>JAYGDH010000561.1:0-7036 GCA_046583055.1 Pirellulaceae bacterium
GAACCTTCGGCAAGGGCACATCTTCATTTTCGTCAGAATCAGAAAACTGTTCGAACAGGTTTTTCTGTCCACTGCGACGATCGGACAGTGCCGATGAACCTGCTTGCAGCGCCCGTTCGATGATTTGCGATAATTGTTGGCGGTTCGCCTCGAGGTCGTCGAACGATCCGGACTTGACCAGGCTTTCAATGGCTGACTTACCGCAGGCGGACGGTTCAATCCGTTCGCAGAAATCGAAGAGGTCGCGATAGGGTCCGTCTTTGTCGCGGTTGCGCACGACGGCCTCGGCGGCTGAACCTCCACAACCCTTGATGGCGGAGAGGGCAAAGTAAATCTTGCCATCGGCTACCGTGAATTCACTGCCCGATGTATTGACGTGTGGCGGAACGACGTCGATTTCCATCCGGTGACAGTCTTCGAGGTGTTCAACGAGGGAATCCTTGCGTTTGAAATTACGTCCCGAGATGTCACTCGACAGCAGGGCAGCCATGAATTCGACGGGGTAGTGTGCCTTGAAGTAAGCGGTTTGATAGGCAATCAGTGCATAGGCAGTGGAGTGGCTCTTGTTGAATCCATAGCCGGCAAACTTGGTGATCATGAACCACAGTTCTTCGGCTTCATTGCGACGCATACCGCGGTCCTCGGCTCCGATCAGGAACTGCTCGCGGTTCTTGTTGATAACACTTTCTTTTTTCTTGCTGATGGCCTTGATACAGGTATAGGCTTCGGCCAGGTCAATACCACCGAAACGGTTCAGGATCCGCATGACCTGTTCCTGGTAAACCATCACCCCGTGAGTTTCGGAGAGGATCTCCTTGAGGACGGGATGCTTATAGGAAGCTTCCTTGCGTCCATGCTTGACTGCGACATAATCATCGACCATGCCGCCTTCCAGGGGGCCTGGTCGGTAGAGCGCATTGGTCGCAACGATGTCCAGGAAACTGTCCGGCTTCATGCGTTGCAACAGGTCGCGGATGCCGCCGCTCTCGAGTTGGAAAATTCCCTTGGTTTCTCCACGGCACAGCAGGGCAAAGGTGTCCGGGTCATCCATCGGAAACTGGTGCGGGTCGATGATTTGTCCCGTTGTTTGTTCGACGAGATCGACCGTGCGACGGAGAATGGTAAGATTGCGGAGACCCAGGAAATCCATTTTCAGAAGGCCGGCAGCCTCGACATCATTCATGGACCACTGGGTGATAATATCATCCTTGCCGGCGACTTTCCCCAGCGGCAGGTACTCCGTCAAGGGACGGTCGCCGATGACCACGGCCGCCGCATGAGTTCCCAGGTTGCGTGCCAGCCCCTCGATTTTCATGGCAAAATCAATCAGCTCTCGGACTTCACCATCCGACTTGTACTGGCCCGCCAACTCGTCGCTCTTTTCCAGGGCTTCCGCCAGGGAAATTCCCAGTTCGGTGGGGATCATGGCGGTTAGTTGATTCACGCGATTCAAGGGAATTCCCAGCACCCGTCCGGTATCCTTGATGGCCGCTCGTGCTGCCAGGGTGCCAAAGGTTCCAATTTGCGCAACGTTGGCCGCTCCGTACTTATCTTTCACGTAGCGGATGATGTCCCCACGATGCTCCTTGCAGAAATCGATATCGATATCAGGTGCTTCCCGGCGGTTCACATCGAGAAATCGTTCGAACAGCAGGTCGTACTTGAGCGGACAGACATGACTCAGGAAGAGGGCATAACAGACCAGTGCTCCCACGCCGCTGCCGCGAGCCGTTGTCGGGATTCCCTTGTCCCGTGCCTCGCGAACAAAGTCCCAGCAAATCAGGAAGTAATCCGCGAATCCGAGTTCATCGATGACCGATAGTTCGTGTTCCAACCGCTCCATGACCCGGTTGGAGAGCTCACCGCCGGGGAACATCTCCGCGTTGTCGGCATAACGATCGCGCAAGCCACCCAGGCAAAGGTCCCGCAGGTACTTGATGGATGAAGTTTCCGGTGGGAGAGCAAAGGTGGGAAAATGTCGTTCCCCCAGGTTCAGATCAATGTCGACTGTATCCGCGATTTCCTGGGTACGCAGGGCCGCTTCTTCCATCCCGGAGAAGGATTGGTACATCTCTTCCGGGCTGCGCAGGTAGTATTCCTGACCGTCCATTTTCATGCGGGTCGTGTCGGTTCGAAATCGTCCGGTGTTGATGCACAGCATCACGTCCTGCGCGTCCGCATCTTCCTGGTTCACGTAGTGCACATCGTTGGTGGCGACCATTGGAATGCCCAGTTCCCTGGCAACTTTCACAGCGCCCTCGGTTGCCAGGCGTTGCAATTCAACCCCGTTGTTCATGATTTCAATGAAAAAACGATCACCGAAAACCCCGTGGAACCACTGGGCAACCTCGATAGCCTGGGCCAGGTCCTGGTCACTACCGTGACCGTTGAGTAGCATGCGATTGAATTCGCTCGAGAGGCAACCACTCAAGCAGATGATGCCCTCCTGGTGTTGCTCCAGTAACTCCCGGTCAATCCGGGGTTTGAAGTAAAATCCCTCGAGGAAAGCGGCCGAACTCATCTGCATCAGGTTCTTGAAACCAACACGGTTCTTGGCCAGCAGCGTCAGGTGGTAACTGGAATCTTTCATCTTGCCACTGGTCTTGTCGAATCGACTGCCAGGTGCAATGTATGCCTCGTAACCCAGGATCGGGTTGATCCCGCGGTGCTGGGCTTCCTGGTAAAACTGCAACGATCCGTGCAGGTTGCCATGGTCCGTCAGAGCCAGCGCGTTCATACCGTGGTCCTTGGCGCGATCCAGTAATCGAGGAATCGTCGCGGCACCATCCAGCAGACTGAAGTGACTGTGACAGTGAAGATGAACAAATGGTCGTGGGTTCATGACAATGCGTTCCGTCGCCAGGGAAGAGTATCCGCTTTAGTAAGACGGTTGCTGATTGTAAGGTACCAGTCCGGGTTCAGCCAACCACTGCATCTGGGGGGCACCCTCGTACCAGGGGCTCACGAGAAAGATCGATCCTGCCGATCCTACGTGGAGGAATGGTCCGGGTCACCGATTTGTCGCAGATATTCGGCAATCCGACACTGTAAATCAAGGAGATTTTGCCACTCCCGCGTTTCGATCTGCAGTTGTTCGGTCTTGTCATCTGAGTTCACTGAATTCAACAGGCTCCGCAAACGGATATGTAGATATTCCAAGACCTCGGCCAATTGCGCCGCTTGGCCCGGGCTGAGCCGATCAGGTAAATCTGGGGGTTCCAGGGCATGCAGGGTCGCCTGCAGGTCATTTCCATCATCCCAGTTCAATTCGAAATCAAATGAGGAAACCTCTTTTCCCAGTGATTTCGCATTCGGACGGATCGTTGGATCTCCCTGGTCATCCGCTTCACGCAGACGCGCCAGACGTTCTGCAATTTGCTCGCGGGAGCCAAAAAGAAGGACCGAGCGACCAAGACTGACCATGTCTCCAAAACGGAGAATACGCAACTGGATATCTTCACCGTTGACCTTCGTTCCATTGGTGCTTTCCAGATCCGTTAGTACCAGTCGTTCGTTATCTTCCTGGATTTTTAAATGAAAACGACTGATTCGCTCATCATTGAGCTGAATCGTGTTACCTTCTTCACGGCCAATGGTCACGGGAGGTTTCGGGATATCGTAGACTCGACCACGATCGGCTCCATCGAGTACTCGTAAAGTAATGGATGGTGACATCGTGAACCTTGAGCCCAGAAATGAGGGATTCGTTTCCAGCTGAATCGCCGCCGGATTAAATGAACTAAAATGCTTTCACATAAGCACTTATATCATCCGCAGGGGCAGCGGGTCAAGTGGCTTCGTCAGACAATTGGCGGGGCCTCTTGTCGCCCAGCCCGTCTTGCGGATAATGACGTAAACCTGTGTGACGGAAAAGGTTGACACAGGTTCATGGTAAGCCGCGCCCGTGGCGCAACTGGATAGCGCATCGGTCTTCGGAACCGAGGGTTGTAGGTTCGAATCCTACCGGGCGTGCTCACCTTTTTTCTGCAACGGAACCAGAGAACCTGTGACGACTTCACGGGTCTCAGTCAGTATTATCGCTGACCGCTTCCAGGTTTACCAGTTGCTGGGTGATGTAAAGCGGACGATGTTTGCTTTCATCGAAGACCTTGCCCAGGTAAAGTCCCACCACTCCCAGGTTGGCAAGAATCAGTCCGCCGATAAAGACGACGGCAACCATCAAGCTGGTCCAGCCGTCCACGTCCACCCCGTGCGTGTAGTAGCGGACGATTCGATACGTGGCATAAACGAATGAAACGACCGACATCAGGAACCCGATGTAGATTGATAGTCTCAGTGGCTTGTTCGACTGGGAAGTAATGGCTTCCACGGCGACGCGCACGGATTTAGTGAACCCATAACTGCTTTTCCCACTGAATCGTTTGCCATGTTCCACGTCCACGTAGGTCGTGTGAAATCCCAGCCACTGAAGAAACACGGAATAGGCCCGATTCCTTTCTCGCAGGTTTAGAATCGCATCGATGACGTTCCTGGAGGCAATCGAAAAATTGGAGACATGGGGGTCGATCTTGATGTCGCTCAGGAAATGATACAGCCGGTGAAAAATCCGGGAGCAGGCCTTCTTGAGGAATGTATCCTTGCGATTGGCACGCCTCGCAAAAACAATCTCGTACCCTTCCAGGGCTTTTGCATACAGTCGCGGAATTTCTTCCGGCTGATCCTGCAGATCGCAGTCCATTACCACGATCCAGTCCCCGGCGGCGTGGTCGAGCCCGGCAGTAATGGCGCAGTGTTGACCGAAATTTCGCGAGAGGTTCACTCCCTTGACGCGGGGATCAGCGGCAGCCAGTTCCAGGATAATATCCCAGGAGTTGTCGGGGCTGCCATCATTGACGAGCACGATCTCAAAATCTTCACCAAAACCTTCCAGGACCTGGACCAGGCGCTGGTAAAGCTCACGCAGGCAACCACTGGCGTGGTACACGGGTGAGATGATCGAGATTTTCACGCGATTGAGCAACGTCACGGAAACTTCTCCGGGGATAAAATGGCGGCGTCCGGGAACAACGAGTGTACGGGTCTTTTACGCAAACAGTCACGATTCGGTTTGCCCTGTTTGGAGGCGATTTTTTGGGCGCTGTTGCTGGTTCGGTCTGCTGGATCTGCCAGGAACCAACGGTGCGAGCGCTTATCCTGATATCGGCTTCCCGGTTGCGAAGCCATCGCAATTCAACTCAATATCACCGGTTCTCGGCCAGAGAACGTGAGCCATGGGAGGGTGGTACGGTTTTTCAGGGCAAATCACGGGCCCCTTGTGACGTCCGAGTCGCCCGACTACGATGCTAGTTAGGTCTTTTAGATGCTGTTTTATCTAGGTTTTGGTCATGAGATGCGTCTTGTCAGCGGTGGTGCAAAACGTTCCCGGTGTGTTAGCTCATATTTCGGGAATGCTTGCCTCGCGCGGTTACAACATCAATTCGTTGGCCGTTGGTGAAACCGAGGATCCGAATTTGTCGCGAATGACTTTCGTGGTGGTGGGTGATGCACCTGTCCTGGAACAGGTTGCCAAGCAGTTAGAGAAGGTCGTGACGGTTGTTGCCGTGACGGATATCAGTGCTCAGAACCACGTCGAACGTGACCTGATGTTGATCAAGGTCAAGTCCTCCAGTGGCAGTCAACGCAGCGAAATACGTGAGCTGGTGGATATTTTTCGGGGCAAGATCGTCGACGTTGGCGCGGAAGAAATGATGATCGAGATATCGGGCAAGGAACGCAAAATCGAGGCTTTTATTGAACGCATGAGACCATTCAGTATCATCGAACTGGTGCGTGCCGGCCGCATCGCGATGGTGCGTGGAATGCTCGATGACAAGGACCAGACTGAGCAGCAAGCAGAAGCATAGCCATACACAGGATTTCCGGCATGGGCCGGTAAACATCGCAACAAGAAATTCCGAAAGCTAAACAAGATTTCAAGGGAGCAAGGGCAACTTATGGCGGCCACAATTTTTTATGATACTGATGCCGATTTGTCACTTCTCAAAGACAAGACAATCGCAATCCTCGGTTATGGATCCCAGGGACATGCCCAGGCGCAGAACCTGAAGGACAGTGGCTGTAATGTCGTGATCGGACAGCGGCCGGGCAGTGCCAATTACGATTTGGCCATCAGCCACGGATTCGAACCGATGTCGCTGGCGGAAGCCAGTGCAGCGGGTGACCTGGTTAATGTCCTACTGCCGGATGAAGTGCAGGGAGACCTGTACAAGAACGAGATTCGAGAACACCTGGTCCCCGGTAACATCCTGATGTGTTCGCACGGTTTCAATGTCCATTTTGACCAGGTCGTGGCACCCGAGGGCGTCGATATGCTGCTGGTGGCCCCCAAGGGCCCAGGCCATCTGGTCCGCAGTGAATACGAGAAAGACGGTGGGGTTCCTTGCCTGATCGCCATGAATCCCGGTGCCAGCGAAGAAACATTGAAGCTGGGCCTGGCCTATGCCAAGGGGATTGGTGGTACGCGTGGCGGTGTCTTGCAGACCACGTTTGCCGAAGAGACCGAAACTGACCTGTTCGGTGAACAGGTGGTCCTTTGCGGCGGTGTCAGCGAGCTGGTCAAGGCGGCTTTCGAAACGTTAGTCGAGGCGGGTTACCAACCCGAGATGGCTTACTTTGAATGTCTTCATGAATTAAAGCTGATCGTTGACCTGTTCTACCAGGGTGGCTTGAGTTACATGCGCTACAGTGTCTCCAACACGGCCGAGTATGGTGACTACAGTCGTGGTCCGAGAATCATCAATGATGAAACACGGCAGGAAATGAAAAAAATTCTCCGTGAAATCCAGGACGGACATTTTGCGAGGGAGTGGATCCTGGAAAATCGCGCCGGAGCGGCTTCCTTCAAGGCATTACGTCGTCGCGATCAAGGACTGGAAATCGAGAAAGTCGGCCGCCGATTACGGAAGCTGATGTCGTGGATTGACTCGAAAGAAGTATAACCGTGGCCCGGGAGCTTGGTTAAATGGGACATCTGGAGTCGCTCGAGGTTTTTCAACAATTGAAACCGGGAGACCGG
>JAYGDH010000040.1:0-7340 GCA_046583055.1 Pirellulaceae bacterium
ATCATCGACCATATTCGGCGGATTTCGATCGAGCAGTCCGTTGAGCTGGGTACGATGGAGATGAACGAAACCCAGATCGGTCGACTGGACCACAAGATCAACAAGTTGGAAACGCTGGGAAAGCTGACTCCTGGGATCGAGTTTATGACCAGCCAGGCCTATACCGGCAACCGCGGACTGGCCATCGTCGAGCATGCACCGTTTGGCGTGATCGGGACGATTACCCCGGTGACCCATTCGTTACCCACGATCACGGGTAATGCGATCAGCATGATTGCGTCCGGTAATACGCTGGTGGTCAACCCGCATCCCAGTGGCAAGCGAGTAGCAGCCGAGGGTGTTCGTCGCTTTAACCAGGCGATCTACCAGGACCTGGGGATCGATAACCTGATCTGTGTGATTGCCGAGCCGACCCTGGAATCGGCAGACGTGATTTTTAACCATCGGGACGTGGCCCTGATCTGTGTGACCGGTGGACCGGCAGTTGCCCGTGCTGCCCTCAGTGCCAATAAACGCGCGATCGTGGCAGGTCCCGGGAATCCACCAGTGGTCGTCGATGAAACCGCGGACCTGGATCGAGCGGCACGCAGCATTATCCAGGGTGGTTCCTATGATAATAACCTCCTCTGTATTGGTGAAAAAGAAATCTTCGTGGTGGACAGCGTCTGTGACGCACTGATGCAGGCCATGGACCGGGCGGGTGCCGTGCGGCTCAACAGCCAGCAGATCGACCAGTTGACGTCCAATGCTATCCAGTCAGTGGGTGAGGGCGAACATCGTCACGATGCTCCCAGCAAGGAGTTTCTCGGTAAGGATCCTGCCGTCCTGGCCGCCGGTGCCGGCTTGTCACTCAACCAACCCACGGACCTGCTGTTTGGAGAAACCTCCGTCGATCACCCCTTCGTGACCGTCGAGCAGATGATGCCCTTCATTCCGGTGGTCCGCTGCCGCGACGTGGACCAGGCGATCGAGTATGCCCGAGAGTACGAGCACGGTTTTCGTCATACGGCCATCATTCACTCTAATGACGTCAGGAACATGACCAAGATGGGGCGTGTCCTGGACACGACGCTGTTCATCAAGAACGGACCGTCCATGGCGGGTCTCGGGCTGGGAGGAGAAGGCTACCTGTCGTTCTCGATCGCCGGGCCGACCGGTGAGGGGGTCACGACTCCCATGACGTTTACGCGGGAACGACGGTGCTCGTTGATCGAGGATCTCTACGTGCTGGGCAAGTAACCAATGGATCGTTAGGGGAAATAAGAACCATGCAATTGGCACAAGTCATCGGGACCGCGACGTCCACTGTCAAGCACGAGTCGCTAACCGGCAGCAAGCTGCTGGTGGTGCAACCGTACGAAGTGGATGGCAAAACACCTGACGGACCACCGTTGCTGGCCGTGGATGTGGTTGGCTCGGGGCGCGGTGAATGCGTGCTGATCACCAGTGATGGGCGTTTGGCACGCGAGGTGTTGAATACGGACGCAACCCCGGTGCGCTGGACCGTGATAGGAATTAAAGACTGATGGCATTATCGAGTCACGATATCGAACGGATTGTCACCGAGGTGATGCGTCGCCTGCAGTCAGCCGGGGTGCTGGTCAGGCCGGATTCTGGAAGCCCGCCTGAAATTGCCTCCGTCTCTGCTAAAACTGCAACCTATACTGTTACTGAACACGTGGTCAGCTTGGCCGTTCTCGAGGGGCACCTGGAGAACCTTCAGCGACTGGTGGTCGGGGCACGGGCGGTGGTTACGCCGGCTGTGCGGGATGAACTGAGAGAACGAGATATAGCCCTTGAGCGAGCCGGTGCGTAGCCCGGAAAACGAGTTATGAAGATAGCCAGGATTTTAGGAACCGTGACGTTGAATCGTTGCCTGCCCAGTTTCGAGGCAGCCCGGTTGCGATTGGCAGTGCCACTGGACCTGGAAAACCTGCAGGAAAATTCGGACCCTGACCTGCTGGAAACCCTGGTGGTCTGGGATGAACTTGGCAGTGGCCAGGGACAGCTGATCGCGCTCAGCGAAGGGGGCGAGGCAGCACAACCGTTTCGACCGGAATTGAAGCCAGTCGATAGTTATAACGCGGCGATCCTCGACACGATCGATGTGAAACCGTAACCAGCAAATGGAGAGCGCAGATTCATGACCAACGTGTTCAAGATAAAGCAGGATATGTGTGAAATTGGCCGACGCATTTATGCCAAGGGCTTTGCTGCAGCCAACGATGGGAATATCACGGTACGGGTCAGTGATAACGAGGTTCTCTGTACCCCCACGATGCATTGCAAGGGGTTCCTGACCCCGGACGATATTTCCACGATCGATATGACCGGTAAGCAGATTGCCGGCAACAAGAAACGGTCCAGTGAAGCGCTTCTGCACCTGGAGATTTACAAGCAGCGTGAAGATATTCGCAGCGTGGTTCATTGCCATCCCCCGCATGCCACCGCCTTTGCCGTGGCCCGTGAGCCGATTCCACAGTGCGTGCTGCCGGAGGTCGAGGTTTTCCTGGGGGATGTGCCGATTACCAAGTACGAGACACCGGGAGGCCAGGCTTTCGCCGATACGATTATTCCCTACGTGAAAAAGACGAACGTGGTCATCCTGGCCAACCATGGTACCGTCAGCTACGGCGAGAGCGTGGAGCGAGCCTACTGGTGGACCGAGATCCTGGATGCGTATTGCCGCATCCTGATGCTGGCACGCAGCCTCGGTGGTGTGCATTATTTCAGCGAAAAGAAGGAACGGGAACTGCTGGACCTGAAACAAGAGTGGGGATTCTCTGATCCTCGTAATACGTCGGAGCACGAGGATTGCGATGTCTGTGCCAACGACATCTTTCGGGAGAGCTGGACCGATACCGGCGTTGCGCGACGTGCCTTCGAGGCACCACCCGCCATGCCCGTGGCTGGAGACGGACAGCCCGCAGTCACTCCCGATAACAGCGAACAAATCGTGCAGTTGATTACAGAACGGGTGATGCAACAACTGGCTCAATCCACCTGATCGTTCAGGGTTTGTGCCAAGCAAAATCCAAGGGAATTTGAAAACAAGTAACTTTTTTGAGAAAGTATGAAGGCATCATGAAGGTAAGCATCATTGGCGGCGGTGGGTTGGTTGGTTCCAGTGCAGGTTTTGCCCTGCAGTGTGGTGGCGTCGTGCGGGAAATCGCCCTGCTGGACGTGAACCAGGAGGCCGCCGAGGGCCAGGCACTGGATCTGCTCCATGGAGGACCCAGTACAGCGGATCAAATTATTACCTTTGGAGGTTACGAGCACGTTCCTTCCAGTGACGTGATCTGTCTTACGGCAGGGCTCCGACGTAAGCCGGATGAGAGTCGCCTGGACCTGATTAACCGGAACACGGACCTGTTTGTGTCCATTCTTGATGAGATCGTGAAGGCCGGTACTCGTGATGATGCCATCGTGCTGGTGGTTTCCAACCCGGTCGATATCCTGACGGCGGTCGCCGAGTCGCGATTGAACCTGCCCCGTCACCACGTGTTGGGGCTGGGAACGCAACTGGACACGATTCGTTTCCGTAGCCTGATTGCCCAGGAAATGCAGTTGGCGCCGACCCAGGTCTCGGCACTGATCCTCGGGGAGCATGGTGAAAGCATGGTGCCAATCTGGTCGACGGCCACGGTCGGTAGCCTGGCTCTGGAAAAACACCCGAACTGGACATCCAACATGGCCAGCCAGTTGTTTACACGCACACGCGGTTCGGGTTCCGAGGTGATTTCCAAGAAGGGCGGAGCTGGTTTTGCCGTCGGCATTGCCATCCGCGACGTGATCGAGTCGATCGCCCTGGACCAGCGCCGGATCCTGCCCGTTTCCACGGTCCAGGATGGGTGTTACGGGGTACGTGATGTGGCGCTTTCGGTTCCCACGGTGGTGGGATGCGACGGTGCCATGGATCGCATGGAAATCGAACTCTGGCCCAAGGAAGTCCAGGGTATTCGCCAGAGTGGCCTGACTCTCAGCCAGACCCTGCAAACCGTCTACCAGCGAATTGCCAGCTAGCCATCGGCGGATTCGCCCCCTGTGTCGCTAGCGGAAGGTTTCGGTCAGGTTGCGCACGTAGTCGAGCGCTTCTTCCAGTTCCGGGGCCTCGGCCCCGGGTGTCCTGCCATCGCGATCACAGGTTGCCAGCAGGACCAGTTCCTCGAAACTCTCATGCTCCTGGAGTCGTCGGCGAGCGCGGCTGCCAATGGTGCCCTGTAGGAGCAGGGCGGCGGCTGGCTGCTGCTCGATGAGCCACTGCGTACGTTCACTGATAAAGCCATCCAGTGCCTCGAGTCCTGCCATCCCGGTAGCCTCCGGGTCGATGGCCTTGCCGACATCATGCAACAGGGCGGCCAGCAGGAACTCCTCGTCGTAGGGAAGCTCGTTGCGTGCCAGGTGAAAGACCTGCAAGCTATGGTAGAGGGCATCTCCCTCCGGGTGCTGGCGGCGATGCTGCGGGACGTTTTCCAGGGGCAGGAGCAGCGACTGGTAGACCTGGAAACGATCCACCGGGTCCTCGGCGGCGGCCAGCAAGTCGGGCAGGTCCAGGTCGGGATAGGTGTCCTGCAGGAATTGCTGCCACTCGGGGAGGCTGCACCGTTTCATGGGCTTGCCGGTGATCGAACTCTTGAAGTGACGCTTGACGAGTGCGGCAGGGTAGACAGTCAGCTCTAGCGGGTAACGGGCCTTGGCGTGGATGTACGTATAGAGGCGTTGCTTGCTCGCCTTGCGTAGGCGTTTGCGTTCCACCCGGTAGGTCAACGCCTGTTGATCAAGTGCCCCGGTAACGGCCCCCAGGTTATCACAGAAGAGATGCAGGTCGATGGCCGAGTCATGGCGAATGTGGCCCGTCAGGACACTACCGACCAGCCGGGGCTGAAATCCCTGCAGTTGGTGCATTATTTCCAGGGTCTGCAGTCGCATGTCCAGTAGCGGATCCTGGCGTTTGGGACCCTCGTGGGTACGAGCCATGGATTGCAGTTCGTCGCGGATCTCGGCGTTGCTGGGCAGGTCACGAGGTTTGACCCAGCCCTTCTGGATACGGCGGGCGGCCTTCATGCGGGCCTGGTAATAGCCCGTGACCTGTTGCTGGTAAATCAGCCGAGCGGCTTCCCAGGCAATCTTGCGCCGTAGCTTGGAAGGGGACATCTAGTTACTGCCTGCGTCCTGGGGGCGAGGTGGTAGCTGGATCGATAACTGCTTGATCTGTCCTGCTCGCTCGATTCGCGCGGTAACTTTTGCCGGCATGGCCTGGATAAACGTCTCCAGGCCCTCGCTGCCCTGCACTGTGTGGTTTCCCAGTTGGAGCAGGCGATCACCGGCTTTCAGGCCCGCCTGGGCAGCCGCGGAACCGGCGACCACCTGGATCACGGTCACGGACCGGGGTTCGGCTGGATCGCTGCGCCAGAGCATTCCCAGCTGGAAGGGTTGCGCGGGAAAGGTGACGGTCAGTACCAGCGGTTGTTCCTGGCCGGGACGTGTTACGGTAACGCTTGCCTGGCGTGCGGCCTGGGAGACCATTTCCCGGAAATGCGCATCATGACGGATCTCGCTGCCGTTGAATTTTAGCAGTCGATCCTGTGCCTGCAGGCCAGCTGTGTCGGCCGGGGATTTATCCCGGACGCGGCTGAGGATGATGGCCCCGCTGTCCGCATCGTGGTCGATCCAGGAGACGCCCAGTCGCGGCGGTGGGGTGTCGACGGGGGTTTCGAGCAACTGGCGGTCCTTCTTGGATTCCCTGCGGGATTCGCTCCGGAAGGCCGGCACCTGGTCCCGGTTGGCAAGATCGGTGGTCAGTTCAAAGAGGAAACGGCTGACCTGCTCCAGGCCGGCAGCATTGATCGTGTTGGAATCATCGCTGGGGCGATGGTAATTATCATGGAGGCCGGTATGCAGCATCAGGACGGGGATATCTTGCTTGAAAAACGTGTGATGGTCGCTGTCCGCTTTGAGGTTCCACTTGAAAATGAACTGCAGGTTACTGCGCTGGTTGCGTTCACTGATCCAGTGGCGCAGGCCGCTGGCGGTGCGGGTGCCGATGATTTCCATGCGGTTCTCTCGCAGTCGACCGATCATGTCGACGTTGATCATGAACTTGATTTGTTTCAGGTCACTGGTGGGATCGGTGACCCAGTGCTTGGATCCGAGCATGCCCTGTTCCTCGCCGTCCCAGAAAGCGAGCAGGATAGTTCGACGGGGGGCCTGGGGAAGCTGCTTGAGGGCCTCTCCCAGTTCCAGCAGGCCTGCCACGCCACTGGCATTGTCATCCGCCCCGTTGTGGATATAGCCGAGCGGTCCGTAGCTGTTGCTGCGTTTTCCATAGCCCACGTGGTCGTAATGGGCACCGACCATGATGATCTCGTCCTTGAGGCGGTCATCACTGCCAGGAATGATGGCGAGAATATTGCGTGAACCGTCTTTGAAAGGCTGGTAGTATTTCCCTGCGGGGGCTCCTCCGGCAAGGCCGATTTTCTGGAGTTGTTCGACCAGGTATCCGGCAGCTGCCTGGCCGCCGCGACTGCCTGCGGCGCGGCCTTCGAAGGTATCGTCAGCCAGGACATCAACATGTTTCTGAAGCTGTTGCCGGTCGATGGTGCTACGCGCGTTGGCCAGGTCGGTTTTTTCAGAGGCGGTGACCAGGCTGCCAAGAGCGAGCCAGAGCACCAGTGTGGCGTTCCGGGTGGCTGGGTTGCAGAGGTGTTTCATGAGATTCCTGAGCGGCTGGGATGGGGTGCAGTCGGTGTCGGTATTATAGGGGAAGGGTGGAGCAGACCGTGAGACGGGTGGCGCCGATAAAATTGGCGGACAACGGGGAGGTTCGCAGCCCAGACGCCTTGCAGGGACGCTGTTTATGTAGCACAATCGGGGCTCATGTGACTGGCCGCGGGCAGGGCAAACGGTTACCGTGCCGTCTGGGGTCAGGTACGTGTTTTCGGGAGAGGTGGCTGAGTGGTCGAAAGCGCGGGTTTGCTAAATCCGTGTCCGGGTAACTGGACCGCAGGTTCGAATCCTGTCCTCTCCGCTTGGCTGATTGGCACCAGCGAGCATGGTGCCGCAGCCTGTGGCATAAGCCCTTGCAGCAGCAGGGGCTTTTGTTGTTTCTGGGGTTGGGTGCGCAAGGGTGCAGGCAGGTGCTGCAGCGCTTTTTGCGCCACAAGTGCGCCGGATTCTGCGCCGCTTTGGACAGACCATGAACGTCAGCTACGACAGGTCACTAGGTTTCACACCGAGCAGGCCTACCTTCAAGCCATGCCCCTGCAGTACGGAAGTCGCCTTCCTGCTCATTACGACCCAGGTGAATATGTTTAGCAGAGGAACCAGTAAAAGAATAATTA
>JAYGDH010000116.1:0-2049 GCA_046583055.1 Pirellulaceae bacterium
TGGCAAATAGCAGGATCAGCAACAGTGGCAGGTGTCGTTTGAATGGGGAGAAAATGCCGGACATAGGGCCTGGTCCTTTTCGCTAGGAAGAATGCTCCAATTGCAGCCAACTTCTAGTGGATAACTGTTGATATGTCAATACTTTACGGGGTTTGTCCGAGTCTTTATTATTTTTCACAAGTATAGTTGTGTAAAAGATGATAATTCCCTATATTCAAGAGAGTTACACGTTGTCACAAGAGTTGGTAATGAGGAGGGTCGGAAGCAGTGCGTATGGACTTGGTACCAGCAGACGTGAGTATCCTGGATCTACTGCGTCAGCAGGAGGAAATGACTGTGGTGCAGTTGTCTGCAGCCATGGAAGTCACGGCAACCGCAATCCGGCAGCGATTGGGACGTTTGCTGCATCAGGGCCATATCACGCGGACCGCAATCAAGTCCGGGCGTGGGCGTCCCAGTCATCGGTACACGCTGACACCCAAGGGGCAGCGCAAGACGGGGGCTAATTTTGCCGACCTGGCCATTGCTCTCTGGCAGGAGATTCGCAGTATCGAGGATGTGGAAATTCGTCGCGGGTTATTGCAACGGATTTCCAAGCGAATGGCAGTCATGTATGGTGATGAGATTCAGGGCGAAACGGTAGCGCAGCGACTGGGTCAGTTTGGTGATATGCTGGCCGATCGCGAGTTGCCTTTTACTATCAGTGAAGAGGGTGACCTGCCGGTATTGACGATGCTGGCCTGCCCTTACCCGGGATTGGCCGAGCAGGATCCGTCGATCTGCAGCATGGAGCGCATGCTCTTGTCGGACGTTCTCGGAGGCTCGGTCGCCTTGACTGAATGCCGCCTGGATGGAGGCAGTTGTTGTACATTCGAGGTGTCAGAAAAATAAGAGTGCAACGGCCACGAATCGTTGCTTTTGTTCGAGTTTATTAATGAATATACGAAGCGATAGGATCACGCGATGAGACAGCCATGGATTGAAGGACGGATTGAAGAAAACGTTGTCACGACAACGGTTGAACAGGCGATCAATTGGGCCAGGCAATCGAGTATCTGGCCGATGACGTTCGGCCTGGCCTGTTGTGCAATTGAAATGATGGCGGCTGGAGCCAGTCGTTTTGACATGGATCGATTTGGTGCGGGAGCCTTCCGGGCCACGCCCCGCCAGGCGGATCTCATGATCGTGGCCGGTACGGTCACGTACAAGATGGCAAGTCGCGTTCGACGTTTATATAACATGATGCCTGATCCGAAATTCGTGATCGCCATGGGAGCCTGTACCGTTGGTGGTGGCCCGTACTTCAAATGGGGATACCACGTGGTCAAGGGTGTGGACCTGGTCGTTCCGGTAGACGTCTATGTCCCGGGTTGCCCGCCACGTCCCGAGGCTCTCCTGGAAGGCTTGATGCGAATCCAGGACAAGATCAAGGGACACCGCATTGCCAAGCGTTCTTCGGAGTCCGGCGGATTCCTGGCAAGAGGAGTTAAGGTTGATGATGAATTGCCGGTGCCGCATCACAGTGGATATGTGGACGCTCCGGCAGACCAGGATCCACTCGAGAGTCACCAGAAAATCACCGGTTGATATTCCGCCAGCAAGAACTTACCAGCTTTTGGAGAGCCTGTTTGCAACCGATGTTGCTGAACAAGGTGGGCCAACCACGAGAACCTAATGAAAGCACCGTCTAATCGGTGCCCTATGAACAGTCAGCCATGAATGAATTAAACATTACGGACCTGCATGTGCAGGTTGAAGATAAGCCGATACTTCGGGGTGTTAACCTTGCGCTCAAACAGGGCCAGACGCATGCTTTGATGGGGCCCAATGGTTCCGGCAAGAGCACGCTGGGCCTGGCGATCATGGGGCATCCCAAGTACGAGATAACTTCCGGCTCCATTGAAATGAACGGCCTGGATGTGCTCGAGATGAGCCCGGATCAAAGAGCCCGGGCAGGCATTTTCATGGCCTTCCAGCGTCCCGTCGCCATTCCAGGAGTCAAGATGGCCGATTTTCTTCGTCATGCCACGACCAACGTGCGACGACCGG
>JAYGDH010000147.1:0-4586 GCA_046583055.1 Pirellulaceae bacterium
TATGGTCCCTACCAGTTTCCAGAGAAGCTGATACCGCTGATGATCCTCAACGCGTTACAGGGAAAACCTTTGCCGGTCTACGGAGACGGTCAGAACATACGGGACTGGTTACACGTAGAAGACCATTGCCGTGCCCTGGAACTGGTTTTAACCAGCGGGCGTATTGGTGAAGTCTACAACATCGGTGGCAACTGCGAGAAAACCAACCTGGAAATGGTTGAGCAGATCTGCCGCACGGTAGAGCAACTGGCGGCCGAGACAGCCGGAACATCATTAACCAGGTTGATCACCTTCGTACCAGATCGGCCAGGGCATGATCGACGTTACGCGATTGACAGCAGCAAGATCGAATCGGAACTGGGCTTCCAGCCACGGCACGACCTGGAATCCGGACTACAGGACACGGTCCAGTGGTACCTGGATCATGCGGACTGGATCGAAGGCATCAGGTCCGGGGGTTACCGGGGTCAGCGACTGGGGCTGGGGCGAACCGAAGGCAACGAGGAGTAACAGGAACCATGACAGTTGATTCTCACTACAAAAAAGGGATTATCCTGGCCGGGGGATCTGGTTCACGGTTGTATCCGTTGACCAAGGTTACCAGTAAGCAACTGCTGCCCATCTACGACAAGCCGATGATCTATTACCCGCTCTCGACCCTGATGCTGGCCGGCATCCGCGAGCTACTACTGATCTCGACCCCAGAGGATCTACCCAACTTTGAACGCCTGCTGGGCAATGGCCATAACCTGGGGCTGGATATCCAGTACGCGGTTCAACCGGCTCCGGAGGGCCTGGCCCAGGCCTTCATCATTGGCGCTGATTTCATCGGCTCCGATCACGTGGCACTGGTACTTGGCGACAATGTCTTTTACGGACAGGGGTTCCAGACCATGTTAGCTCGTGCCACCGGCCGAGCGGAGGGAGCCACCATTTTCGGTTACCCGGTCAAGGATCCCAGGCAGTTTGGCGTGGTTGAATTCGACTCCGGCGGCACGGTCCTCTCACTGGAAGAAAAACCTGCTGTTCCCAAGTCTGATTTTGCCGTACCGGGACTCTATTTTTACGACAACCAGGTGGTCGAACTGGCAGCTAACCTGCAGCCATCGCCGCGTGGCGAGTTGGAGATCACGGACCTGAACCGGTTGTACCTGGAGCGTGGACAACTGCAGGTGGAATGTTTTACCCGCGGGTTTGCCTGGCTGGACACGGGAACACACGAATCCCTGATCCAGGCAGCTGACTTCGTGCAGACGATTGAACAGCGCCAGGGTCTCAAGATTGCCTGCCTGGAAGAGGTCGCTTATCACAAGGGGTTCATCGACGAGGCGCAGCTGGTCCAACTGGCAAAAGAGATCGGTAATGAATATGGCGCGTACCTGACGAGCCTGATCAGCCGCTCGGACATCCGCCGCTAGACGCGGTCTTAAAAACGCATTCCGGTAAAGCCGCCGTCCACGTAGAGTTCACAGCCTGTCATGAAGCTGCCGGCCTCGCGTGACAACAGCAGGATCACGGCACCCACCAGTTCATGGGGTTCTCCAAATCGCTGCATCGGTGTACCGGCCATGATATTGTCAATGCGTTCCTGGTCCAGGATCTTGCGATTCTGTTCTGCGGGAAAGAAACCGGGACAGAGGACGTTGATGCGTACACCGCGGGTCGCATATTCACGGGCCACATTCTTGGTCAGGTTAACGACGGCTGCCTTCGAAGCCGAGTAAGCAAAGACACGGGACAGGGGCAGGTGTGCTGTCACGCTACCGATGTTCAGGATCGCTCCACCCTGTTCCTGGGTTGCCATGTGTGATGCAAACACCTGGCAACCTTTCTGGGTGGCGGCCACATTACCCTGGAAAATCCTATCCCAGTCCTCGTCGGCAATCTCCTCGTAGGGAACCGCCGAGTTGACGCCGGCACAATTGACCAGCATATTCACCTGGCCATGGCGCTGGAGTACCTCGTCCCGCAACTGGGTCATCGAGTCGCGGTTGGTAACATCCACGGCAACGAATTCTGCCTGGCCCCCCGCCTCGCAGATCGCGTCAACTCGCTGTTGACCACGTTCCTCGCTACGCCCGGCCACGATGACCAGCGCACCGGCCTGGGCCAGTCCATCACAGATGGCGCCGCCCAGGACTCCTGTACCGCCGATCACTACCGCGATCTGTCCATCCAGGCCGAAGAGCTTTTGTACAAATTCCGTTGCCATGTGAGATCACCTTGTTCGAGGAGTTCTATCGTGAAATCGAGTACTCATGCATCGTCCGGATTGCGTCGCAATCCGAGCCAGTCCGCGTGAAAAGTTCCTTCGCGATCCACCCGTTCAAAGGTGTGGGCGCCGAAGTAATCTCTCTGGGCCTGCAATAGATTGGCCGGTAGTCGCTCACTGCGATAAGCATCGTAATAGGCCAGGGCCGTGCTGAACGCGGGTACGGGGATTCCCAGTTCGGTCGCCAGCACAACGACCTTTCTCCAGGATACCTGGGCATCCTGGACAACCTGTTTGAAGAATGGATGCAAGAGCAGGTTCTCCAGGTCAGGCTGCTCTTCAAAGGCTTCCTTGATATGGTCCAGGAACTGGGCTCGGATAATACATCCTCCACGCCAGAGCAGGGCACAATCGCCATAGTTCAGTGGCCAATCATGTTCCCTGGCTGCTGCCTGTAACTGCACAAACCCCTGGGCGTAACTGCAAATCTTCGAGGCATACAGTGCCTGGCGGATTGCCTCCACCCATTCAGTTCGCTCATCGGCATTCAAGGTTGCCGGCTCGCCCGCTGGTCCGGCCAGTTCCTTGCTGGCTCGCACACGGGCTTCCTTCACGGCCGAAAGACTCCGAGCGTAGACAGCCGTGGTCACCAGGGTACTGGGGACGCCCAGGTCCAGTGCCAACTGGCTCATCCATTTCCCGGTCCCCTTGGCACCGGCGCGATCCATGATTTTGTCTACCAGGAAACCATCTCCATCCTGGTCTGCAACGCTAAAGATATCGCGACTTATTTCAATCAGGTAACTTTGCAATTCCCCGGCATTCCAATCACTGAAGGTCTCATACAGTTCGTCGTTGGAAAGGCCGATAGCATCGCGCAGCATGTGGTATGCCTCGCAGATCAACTGCATATCACCGTACTCGATCCCGTTGTGAACCATCTTCACGTAATGTCCGGCACCGCGCGGTCCGACCCATTCGCAGCACGAGATATCACCATCGGGACCAACCCTGGCTGCAATTGCCTGGAAGATCGGTTTCACGAGTGGCCAGGCAGCTGGACTGCCCCCGGGCATCATGCTGGGCCCCTTGAGGGCACCTTCTTCTCCACCGGAGACACCGGTCCCGACATAGAGCAGTCCCTGTTGCTCGACATGCCTGGTCCGTCGTTCTGTATCTGCGAAGTGTGTATTGCCACCGTCAATGATCACGTCTCCCGGCGACATGAGTGGGATCAATTGGTCGATCAACTTATCGACGGCCGGGCCGGCCTTGATCAGCATCATGATCTTGCGAGGCGTGGCGACACTCTGGACCAGTTCTTCCAGGTTCTGGCAGCCGATAAAATTTTTGCCAGCTGCCCGCCCTGCGATCAACTTATCCACTTTTTCAACCGTTCGATTATTGACCGCGATACGAAACCCCCGGCTTTCCACGTTCAGGGCCAGGTTCTCGCCCATGACGGCCAATCCAATCAAACCAAAATCCGCTAGTTCAGACATAAAAGACTCTCTCTATATTCTCTTAAGGTGTGGTGTCCCCGGTCTCCCCCGGAAGGCCAGCGGTTCACTAGGCATTCACGGGCCAGGGTGGCTGTTGTGGTAAATACTTGTCGAATTCTGCCAGGAGTTGTTGCTGGTAATCCCCGGCGAACTGGCCATCCAGGAAACGGTCGATTCCCTCGTCCAGGAATCGTTGCCAGCTGGCTTCCTCGTTACCGGGGTTAATGGGAAAGAACAGGCACTGGTTCGCCTGGGCAGCGCGAAAATCACCCGGGGCATCCCCGATCATCAGGGAATGGTCTGCGGCATACCGGGAAACGTTGGACAGCGTTTCTTTCTTGCTGCCTGATTCCTGGCCACAGATAGCTTCCACGTACTGGTCGAGCTGGTGTTCTGCCCACTCGGCTTTCAATGCCTCGTTCGGGGTAGCGCTGCAGACCACCATGTCTGCCTTGCCCTGGAGACGTTGCAGGCTTTCGCGTACGCCGGGGAACGGGGGCACGCAGCGCACGGTACGGGCAATTGTCTCGTTCACGGTCAGCGACCAATCCAGGGCGCGTTTCAGTTCCGGGTCGTCCGTTGCCTCGACCTTGGTGGTCAGCGTAGGGTTCCCCAGCTTGGTCTCCTCCTCGATCCAGGCTTCCAGGGCTGCCGGCACCTTGATCGTTACGCCCCGGGCAATCACCTCGGGACGTTTCTGCAACCATTGCAGGCTTTCCACCAGTGCCGGAAATCGATTGATCCCGCGACTCTTGGAGTAAAGGTTTACAAACTCAGCTGCCTCGCGTGCGTACTTGCTGACGGCCTGCAGCTCGTAGAAGTTGATCGTGTGTGGAATAAAACACTCCTTGTGCTTCAATTCCATCGTGTCA
>JAYGDH010000166.1:0-1660 GCA_046583055.1 Pirellulaceae bacterium
TCCCACTTGTAACTGTGCGTGACCTGGACAAAGCGAACTCCCTGTTCCGCAAATCGTCGCGCCATCAGGCATTGGCGACCGAAATTCTGTGTTTCCTTTCGATCCATTCCGTAGAGGCGATGGGTGGCAGCCGTTTCGTCACTGATGTCCTGCAAGTGGGGTGCCGCCGTTTGCATCCGGTAGGCCAACTCGAGCGTATTGATGCGTGCTTCCAGGTTCGTGTCAGCTTCTTTTTGAGCCAACTGCTCGCGATTTAATCGTTGAACGAAATCAAGCTCCAGGCGTTGCAGCCTGGCCGATTGATCTCCTGTTGGCTTGATATAGGGGAAATTAATCTTGTCGGCTGGGATACTGGCGTTTCCCAGCGGCGTACCATGGTAAACCGCTGGCAGGAATGCCGAGCTGTAGGCATTCACTCCACCATGCGTCAAGGTGGGGCACATCGTGACGTAGGCAGGCAGATCCTGGTTCTCTGTCCCCAGTCCATAGCCAATCCAGGAGCCCATGCTCGGTCGCACGAACGTGTCACTGCCGGTATGCAGTTCCAGCAATGCCCCACCGTGCCGGGAATTGGAACCGTGCATGGAATTGATAATGCAGAGATCGTCAACGCACTTCGCAACCTCGGGAAACAACGCGCTTACCCAGGCACCACTGTCACCATGTTGTCGAAAACTCCAGGGTGACTTGAGCAGATTACCGGTCTGAGAAGAAAATACGCGGGGCTTGGAAAAGGGCAGGGGTTTACCGTGATCGCGTTCCAGCAATGGCTTGTAATCAAACGTATCAACCTGGGACGGGCCACCGTGCATGAACAGGAAAATGATGCGCTTGGCACGTGCAGGAAAATGGGGTTGACGGACCGCCAGCGGATCAGCAGCACGCGCCTCGTCGTCCAGTAACGAGGCGAGGGCCAGGGAGCCGAATCCGGCCCCACAGGTCCGCAGCATCTCGCGACGGGTGAGAACCGGGGTAAATTGATTGCAGCCAGTATTCATGGAATAATTCCAAACATCTTTATTCAAGGTAAATAAACTCGCTGGTGACCATCAAGGCGTGACACAGGCTTTGCCAGGCGCGCTGTTGCCGCTCTTTTTCCGCGACCTGCTGATCCGCCAATACGCCCTGGTAACGAGCCAGGTAATCCAGCGAATCGTACAGTTCCGTTTCCCTTGGCGGACGAGCGTAAACAAGCTGGAATACCTGCTGTACGCGCTGACGGTCTGTCCAGCCTGGTGCGGCCAGCAGTTGATGCGCCAGCGCCTGGCATTCTTCCCCGACCATCTTGCTGTTCATCATGAACAGGGCCTGCGGCGCGATCGTGGTACTCTGCCGCTTCCCGTTCAGTACACTCGGATCAGAAAAATCAAAGACCTGGAACATTTCAAACAACGCGCTGCGCACCACGGGCAGGTAAATCGAACGCCGCTTGTTCTCGTAAACCACGGGATTCACGTTTGCCGTGCTGGTCACGTATGCCCGATTCTTGCTCAATAATTCAGTCCCACCCATGCGACGGTCGAGGTTACCCCCGATCGCCAGAACGGCATCCCGGATCGCCTCGGCTTCCAGTCGCCGTCGATTCATGCGCCAGTAAAGCTTGTTGTCAGGATCGAGCTGGGCTGCCTCAGCGTTATTGGCAGAACTCATTCGATAGGTC
>JAYGDH010000216.1:0-31644 GCA_046583055.1 Pirellulaceae bacterium
GCCGATCGGCAAAACGCTGGCTGGAAAGCAATGCTGTCCATTTCAACAAGGGGGACGGACCGCTTCCGTCGACAACCGGCTGTCCTGTTTCATCGGGATTTACGGGAGCCGGGGGGACTGCCCAGGTAAAGTCACTGGTAGCCAATGCTGCCAGTAAAACCCCTGTCATCATGGCACGCTTCCAATCCATCGCTCCGTGTTCCTTATCATGCGTTCCCGCTGTCGGTTTACCACCTACAAGATAAGGTTTATCGAACGATATTTCCAGCGTTGCACACCTTCCAGGACAAACCGCCCGGGACCGATCTTCATTCGCTCGATTCATTGACCAGGCCCTGGCGACCGATCTTGGCAATGACTTTTCTTACCGTACGTTCGTGCAGTTGCATTTCAGCTGCGATTTGCACGTAACTGGCCCCGGCAAGTCGCAGGCTCAGGATGCGCTGATGCCGGCGACTCAAGCCCCGCAGCAAGTGTTCGAACCGTTCCTTGGCCATGGCCACCTGGCTGGGCGATTTGATACGGCGTTCCGTGATCGAGATACAGACTCGAGAGTCTCCCAGGGAAATCTCACGAGACATGTCATATTTTTGAGTTCGCTGGTACTTCCGCACCCCTTCAATCACCTTGTTGCGAGCCACGGCCGAGAGAAAATGAACCAGCTCTAGGGACTGGGAAAATCGTTCCATTCGTTCGGGATAGCGAAAGAAAGAAGCCCAGACCAGCTGGAATAGATCTTCCGAATCGATCTTGGAACGTAGCTTCATGTCCAGTCGACGGCGGATCACTCGATAGACATGAGGACCAAACTCGCTAATCAAGGCAGCAGCTGCCCCTTGCGATCCGTTGCGAACTCGCTCAAGTTGCATTCGAAAGCGATAGGACTCAGAGTAACGGTCTATTTCGTTCATCACGTGTTCCCTCACGTAGTTAGCCCGGTAACCGATCTGGATTACCAACAGCTTAACATCTTGTACATATTTTTCCCATCATCAACGTGGCATGACATGTCACAGGATGACATTCCCGGGGAATTCGAACCGCTCGTACCATCGAGACGTAGAGGTGAGGTGACCCTGCGTTGAGCATCTACCGGTCGAAGTGTATAGTAGACCTCTACCAGCGGGACTCACCTGAACCGTCAGCAATTATTGCGGAGCACCGATCGTCCTGGAAGGCCTCGAGTTCACGCACGGCACCATCTCGTACTTACAACCTGGGCTCATGACCTCCGCTCTCGTCACCACTGAAAAACTGACCAAGGTCTTTCGTTCCTGGAGCCTTCGCGGTCCGAATCTTTCCCTGACCGCGCTGGCCGGTTGCACGTTACAGGTCCAACCGGGTGAGATCTTTGGATTACTGGGGCCCAACGGGGCCGGCAAGACAACGTTGCTGAGATTGTTACTGGGATTCCTCAAGCCGACTTCGGGACGTGCCCATATCGACCGGAAAGATTGTTATTCTCAATCCATCGAGGTTCGTCACCGTGTTTCTTACCTGCCGGGCGACGTACGACTTTTCCGCAACATGAACGGACATCGGTTCCTGGAATTCATGTCGCAACTGCGCGACAACGCCCATGTGGATCGCAGCTATCAACTGGCAGACAAGTTAAATCTTGACCTGTCGCGCCGGGTTTCCAACATGTCGACCGGGATGAAACAAAAACTTGCACTGGTGAACAGCCTGGCGACTGATGTACCACTGATCATCCTGGATGAGCCCACCAGCAACCTGGATCCCACCGTGCGAAAAAACGTCCTGGATACCGTCATCGAACTACAGGCGTCCGGAAAGACGATCATCTTTTCATCGCACGTGCTCTCGGAGGTGGAAGCCATTTGCAATCGTGTCGCGATCATGCGTTCGGGACAGCTGGTTCACACCCAGCCAATGGACGCTTTGAAACAGCGTCACCGTATCCGTGCTCGCTTGCAGGCCCCACTACCGGCGGTCCCGGAAATATTCCAGGATGCCGTTACCATTCAGGCTTCCCGGCAAGACATGGCCGTGATCGATGTGGCGGGAGACCTGGCTCGCTTGCTCCACTGGCTTAGCGAGGCTGGCCTGTCGGACCTGGAAATTTCTCCGATTGGCCTCTCTGCCGTGTACGAACAATTCCACAGCGTGGAACTGGCAGATCAAACTCCCCCAGTCAACGAAACGGCAGGGCCATGAATCGTATCCTCGTCAAACGGTACCTGCACGATGCCAAGTGGCTGTGGCTCTCATGCGCGTTGATCCTTTTCAGTTATTGCTGGTTGCGTGTCTGGATGGTGACCCTGTTCAACATGAGCGGGTTTGAAAAAGTACTGGAACAATTCAAGCACCTGGAGAAGTTCTCGTCGGTGCCCTTTGCGGAACTGGCAACCTATACGGGTCGCATTGCCATTGCCTTCGACGAACCCATCGTCATCACCTCGATCGTGATCTGGGCCGTGGCCCGGGCATCGGACTCGATCAGTGGCGAACTGGGCCGAGGTACGATGGAATTATTGCTTGCCCAACCCATCAGCCGCACTCGCCTGTTCTGGTCCCATGCCGGCATGACCATCCTGGGATTGGGCTTGCTGGCACTGATAACTTTCCTGGGAACATGGGTGGGAATTGCCACCTGCCAGGTGACGGAAACTCTCCCTCCGGAAACCATCCAGTTACCGTTGCTTGGTATCGAAATGCCCAATCCCCTGGCCAAATCCGAGGAAGTACTCCGCCCCATGTCCGAACTGGTCTCAGTCTGGCACTTCCTGCCCGCTGTCACGAACCTTTTTTGCCTGGGATTCTTTCTGGCCGGCTTAACAAGCCTGGTCTCCTGCCGGGACCGCTATCGCTGGCGAACGATCGGGATCGTGATCGGTTTTTATGTCGTCCAGTTAATCTTCAAGATCGCGGGCATGGCAACAGAGGATCTTGGCTGGCTGCTGCATTTTACTTTTTTCACTGCCTATGAACCCAAGGTTTTTGTGAACGTCGCCCTGAGATCACCAGAACTACTCACGGAACTGTGCCAGTTCAATGACGATGGTCAGTTTGTCCGCCCTGGTGCCCTCGGTTCCCACCTGCTGCTACTGGTACTCGGATCCTGCTGTTTCTTTACGGCCACCATGGTCTTCCGACGTCGGGATCTGCCGGCTCCCATCTAGCCAGGCGATTTAGCTAAAACAATTCCAGGATATGTTAAGGTGGGAACATCACATCGGTTCCATACCTTATCGATCCCAGATCTATAACTTGCCCTGGAAATTCAGAATTGCAAGATGTTCACATTCAGCAAACCTACCCGGGCAATCATCGACGTATTAAGGGATCACTCTCGCGACGCGCCGTTCAGCTATCCAGCCGTCGGATCCAGCCAGGTGGAAGGTTACACGCCACCACCTGGTTACCGCCTGGACCAGGTAAAGGTTGAACTGGGCCATGGACAGGCAACTTATGAACGTGCCAGGATCGCTATCCAACAATGGAAAATGTTTCCTCGATCCATGGTGGAACTGTTCTGGCCCACCGTACCGATCGAACAGGGATCGGTGGTAGCCGTGCTATTTCGTGGTTACGGATTCTGGTCGCTTAACCCGGCTCGCATCGTCTATACCTTTGATGAAACCGGTGAAGTTGATCGATTCGGCTTCGCCTATGGTACCTTGCCTGGCCACCTGGAAAGCGGGGAAGAGCGGTTCTGTGTCTCCTGGGACCATGAAACGGATTGCGTGCACTACCAGATCAGCGTGTTTTCACGACCGAACCATTGGTTCGTGTGGCTGGGATATCCATGGGCCCGTCGTGAACAGGCGCGTTTTCGAAAACTCTCCACCAGGGCCATGAAAGATCTTGTTGGATGATCCAGTCACACGAACCAATAATCCGGATCTTGAAATGAATACATCACACCTTGCCCACTGCATCCTCTTCCTTGGTCCCCTGCTGGTCGTACCACTTGGATTACGACTTCTGAAACAGGCTCAACGGTTCCCCTTTCGGACCGATTATCGCAGTCCAGCCGGAATTGGCTGGCTGATCGCCGTCAGCACGCTGGCTGCCTCACTGGTGCTGCCTGCGGGTCCCTTGGCTGCCGGGCTGGCCATCCCCTGGTTAATCGTCACGCTGCTACTGGCCCTGTTCGGTACACGGTGGATTCTAAAAGACATACGTGATCTGAACGCTGATTTTTCCATGGCAGCAGCGCTGGTATTGATCGCTGTCGGTGGGGGCTGGACCGTGGCCAGTCGAGCCGGCTTACGCCCTGCCGGTTTCAGTGACCAGATCGTGATGCTCACCGGTGTTCATTTCCATTACGCAGGATTTGCCTTACCCCTGTTGACCGGTTGGACTGTCCGACAACTGGAATTGTCCAGCGAGATATCCTCGTTCTGGAAAACGACCGGCGGTGCGACCTGGCGACGACTACTGGTGGCCTCGGTGGTTTGCGGGGTACCGCTGGTCGGCCTGGGAATTACTTTTTCACCGTTGCTGGAAGTCCTGGCAAGTGGCCTCTTGACGCTGGCGGCCTGCTCGCTGGCGGTGATCCAGTCCCTGGCAGCACGACATCCCGCTCATGCGGAACGACGAGGATTATTATTGATCTCCTCGATCAGCCTGCTCAGCGGCATGACACTGGCCATCACCTATGCGGCTGGTGAATATCTCGAGGTTCCGTTGCTCAAGATCTCTACCATGATTCCACTGCATGGTATCGCCAATGCCATTGGTTTCAGCCTCTGCGGCCTGCTAGCCTGGAACCTGCCGGAAACTCCCCTCACGACATCCGGCGAATCCGCTGACGATGATACTTGAGGCCCGGAAAGAAAAAACAGGCTGCCGAGATGATTCCCAGGATTCCATGTCCCCACTGAGGCCAACAGGCCATCACCACGGCGGTCGCGTAGAGGCCGAGAGCCTGCACGTAGAAAGTTCCGGACAGGATCGCAGCCTTGACCAGGAAAACGTTGCCACTGAGCAGCCCGATCATGGGCGCCAGGGTCAGGACCGGCATCTCCAGTTGATATTCCAACAGGAACAACAACGCGCAGCTCAACATGCTGGCGGCCCAGACGTGGGCAATCTGGCGTTCCACGAAAGTGACGGGCCCCATGCGACGTCGAAGTGTCCAAAAGACCATCGCCCAGGCTCCCAGTCCCACCAACCAGACGGCAAGGTAATACCATCGCTGGGAAACGTCTTCCCACTTCATCCACTGCGTAAGCCAGCAGGCGATCAACAGTGCCAGGCTGTGCCACATCCAGAGGAGGCCCCAGTTTTCCAGGACTGGAGCATGATGGGTTTCTCGAAACCAGCGCGACATGACCTGGGGCAATCGCCCGCTACGGGCACTGATCGATTCGTCGTTCAGGTAGGCATCCAGGTCGTTGGCTAGTGCCTCGGCACTAGCGTATCGCAGATCCAGTGGTTTCTGGAGACATCGCAACGTAATCATCTCCACGTCACGATCGACCACAGGATTAATCATCCGGGGCGGCACAGGATCCTGTTCAAGCACCATCAGAACAATGTCCACAGGTGAAGCGGCCTGGAAGGGTGGGTGCCCGGTAAGCATGTGGTATAAGACCGATCCCAAACTATAAACGTCGCTGACAGGACCCACGTTGCCACGCACTCCGCCCGCCTGTTCCGGGGCCATGTAAGCTGGTGTTCCGAGGATGGCACCGGTACGTGTCAGGCTTTCCTCTTCGTTGGATCGCTTGGCCAGGCCAAAATCCATGATATGCGCCTGACCAGTCTCGTCCAGGAGAATATTCGAAGGCTTGAGATCCCGATGCAGGATACCCTGTTGGTGAGCAAAGTGGACCGCTCGCGACACCCCGCTTAGAATCGAAACGGCTTCACGAACCGCCATCGGGCCCCGGGTGAGTCGTTGCCCCAGTGTTTCTCCCACGACATATTTCATACTGAAATAGGAGTAACCGTTGATTTCACCAACCTCGTAAACTGGCACGATACCAGGATGGTCCAGGTGGGCAGACGCCTCAGCTTCCACGCGAAACCTTTCTCGATCGGCCTCCGAGGCGAGTTCACCACGCAGGATCATCTTTACCGCCACGTCCCGTTTCAGGCTTTTCTGATAGGCACGAAAAACAACCCCCATACCGCCCCGACCGATCTCTTCCTGCAACTCGTAATCACCAAACTGGCAGGGTAGTTCGAAAAGAAATTGCGATTGATCGCTATCATCCATCAGCGTCGTCGCTTCCAGGTCATTCCCGGCGATATCGGCCACCAGCAGCATTCCCCAGAGCTCCCGCAGTTCCTCTGCCAGCTCTGGATATTGCCGGCAGTGGATCTCGACATCCACATCCTCTCCCTGGCGAGCAGCCTCGCTCATTTCGCCCAGCAGTTCCGCCAGGCGAATTTCCAGTTCAGTTGAAACTTCAGGCGTTTCATCTGAGCTCAATGGATCCCGTTGATCATTCACGGCTTTTCCGATTCTTCTTCTGGGTTATCCAGCAACAGGGCTCGCAGTTTACGCAATGCGCGCAGGTACCGCATGCCAGCTGCCGGTTCACTCAACTCCAGTGCCTGCGCCACTTCCTGGTTGGAAAGATGCTCGAAATGACGCATCATGATAATCTCGCTCTCCTGTTCGTTAAGCTGCGAGAGGACCTCGGTCACCCGACGCACCATTTCCCGTTGGGTGGCCAGCGCCGCCGGTGTCAATTCACCGTCACAGAGGTGAGCCGCCAGTTCCATGGTTGAACGGTTCATTCCGGCCGGAACCACCAGAGCTCGTTCACGGTCGACACTGCGCTTGGCAGAAACTCGATGACGACGATGTGCGTCAATGATCCGGTCCTTGGTAATCTGTCGAATCCAGAGGTGAAACGGCATGGGAGGCGACTTCAGGTATTCTTTCAAGCGTCGGTTTGCTGAAATCAACACTTCCTGGACCACGTCACTAACGTCAACGCGTTGTCGAATGCGTTGGTCCAGCCGCATCTGGACAAGTCGACGAACGGCTGCTCGATGACGATCAAACAGCTGGTTGACCGCCTCATCGTCGCCCTCCTGGACTCCCATCAACAGTTCCTGGGTATTTTCATGTTCCGGCCACATGGAGTAATGGTCCTTCTAGTTATCTCACGGTTATTAACATTGTTACCTGCCGCAAATGATCTGTTATTTTAACAGAAGCCTTTCCATGATGTCTCCCGGAAATAATAGCGGTCACCAGGTCAGCAATTCCCGTAGCGCCACCATCAACTGATCAACCTGTTGCTGATCGTTATACAGGTGACAGGATACTCGAACAAACCTCTGCTGGTTCCAATCCACGATCGGCACTTCTATCCCGTATTGTTCCCAGAGGCTCGCCTGCAGTTCACGATCATCCCCGGGCGGCAGTGGATGTTGCGCCATGCAGCCGTACCAGCAAGGATCATCGGCCACCATCGGCTGCTCGCCGGTCAGCTCCACCAGCTGCTGGCGAGCGTACTGGGCCAGGGCATGTCCTGCCTCCTGGAAATCTCGCAGGCCCACGTTTTCCATGAAGTCGATCGCAGCAGGAACAGCCAGGTAAGCGGACGGATCACGCGTGCCGCTCCAGAGAAACTCGTCCGACCAGTGACTCACTTCTTCCGGTGGCAACTGGCCCCAGCTAAGTGTTAAGGGACGTTGTCGAGACTGGTGCTCGCGGGCCACGTACAGGAACCCGCTACCAAAGGGAGCGGACAACCACTTGTGACAGCTGGCACAATAATAATCACAGCCGAGAGTCTCCAGGTCGAGGGGCACCTGTGCCGGCGCATGCGGACCATCGATACAGACCTGGATACCTTGCTGACGAGCACGTTCACAGATTTCCTGGACCGGCAGCGTGACTGCGGTCGGTGACGTGATGTGACTGATCACCAGCAGTCGCGTCCGATCGGTGCAAGCCGCCATGATCGTATCAACTACCTCCTGCGTCGTCTCAAAACGGTTCGGCAAATCGACCGTAGCCACCTCCGCTCCAACGCGTTCAGAGGTCAACTGCCAGATCCGTTGGACGGCCCCGTACTCGTGGTTGGTCAGCAGTACCTGGTCCCCGGAAACCAATGGAAAGCTATTGGCGACTACGTTCATGGCCTGCGTGGCATTCTCCACGAAAACCAGGTCTTCTGTCTGGGCTCCCAGGAAATCAGCCAAACGCTGGCGCGCGGCCAACAGTGCCTCGGGAAAGACACGGACGAAGAAATCCATCGGCTGGTTCTCCAGCCTGACCTGCCAGTCACGATACGCCTGCAGAACCGGTTGGGGTGATGGCCCAAAGGAACCGTGGTTCAGGTAGATCGTATCAGCTCGTAAATCCCAGGCACTTTTCCACGCTTGTTGACATGGATGTGAAGTCAAGTAGCTGCTCCTCATCGTCCGGGGACGAATGATCGACCCAGTCCAATCTTGATTCCCGGGATCAAGATCCCGCACGAAGTTTCCCGGGATCAAGCACCACGTGCCGGACACGTTGCCGTTTCCAGGTATACGTAATATGAATCCGCCCATCTTTTCCCTGGATGACTGCCGGGTATGAATACTCACCGGGTGTACTTTCCAGGGTAACTACGGGATGCCATTGTTGGCCATCTTTCGAGATCGCAACATTAAGCGGACTGCGTCCGCGGGGCGTGTGGTTATAGACAAGCAGATGTCGCCCATCCTGCAACGTGACCGCGTCGATCCCGGAGTTAGGGTTGGGAAGCATCGTCGGTTGCAAGGGTCCCCAGGTCTTTCCCTGGTCCCTGGAAATCGACTGCTGAATTTTCCCGGTACCTCGACTGCGGCAGAGAATCTGCAGGCGTCCATCAGGGTGCTGTAAAATCGTCGGCTGGATGGCGTGCTGGGTCTTACCGTCATTGAGCGGTTTCGTTCGCTGCCAGCTCTTCCCCTGGTCGGTCGTCCATTCCATGTGCACACGCCATCCCTGGTCTTCCGTGCTGGAACCACAGAGCAAGCGGCCATCCTTTAACAGCACCGGTTTGTTCTTGATCGGACCGGCAATATCATCCGGTAAACGGTGCGGTGGACTCCAGGTCTTGCCATCATCGGTTGACTGAATCAACATGCCCCACCAGCTGCTGGGACTGGGGCCAACCTTGTAGAACAACAGCAGGTTCCCACCGGGCACCTGGTAAAGCACCGGGTTCCAGCAGGGATGCCTGAGATCAGGGGTCTGGACGCCATTGGCAACTTCGCCAGGCGTCGACCATTTACCCTTAGTATCCTGCCGCGAAACCCAGACACCCACGTCCGGGTTTTTCTCGCGTGTGCCGCCAAACCAGGCCACGACCAGGCCAGCCGGCGTCTCGGCGAGGGTAGATGCATGGCATTGCGGAAAAGAAGCTTCTTTAAAAATAAAACCGCCTTTTTCGACCTCCACCAAGCTGGCAATATTTTCTGCAGACAGGCCCGTTACCGTGTTGCACAGGACCAGGATGAAGACCCCAGAGCCTGTCTGCCATCTGTTTATTCGTAAAGTTTTCATACCCAGGGTCATCCTTATGATCGTTAAACTGCTCCCGTGTTGATACAGGTCATGGTTGTCTGCTTATTGGAACAAAGCAAGCCAAGGGAGTCCAGCGTCGAAAAGCGAGTGAAATAACCGTTCTCGGTCAGGCACCTGAATCGACCCCACTGATTTATAGCGACTGCCTTGTGAACGGCAGTCACACCGCTAAAATGACAGTTTACCCTACTCCCCCTGCACGGATGGTATCGGGAGAATCCTGTTTCCCGGATGACGGGAAACGAGAAGCATTTTCGAGCAACACGATCCGCCGGGAAATATCATTCACCATGTCTATCCTGAACTGGATGAGTGGCCGAATATTCAATTTGGTTCACCACAATCATCTTGTCTACAACACCTGCTGGGAAGACCCACGCCTGGACCGAGTGGCCCTGGATCTTGGTCCCGAAGATGACGTGCTGGTCATAACGTCAGCCGGTTGTAATGCGTTGGACTACGCGCTGGCCGGACCACGACATGTACACGCCGTCGACATGAACCCTCGCCAGAATGCCTTACTGGAATTGAAACTGGCCGCTATCCGCAATCTTCCTTTCGAGAATTTTTTCAAGATGTTTGGCGAGGGACGTTTGCCAGGAGCCAGGAAAATCTACCAGGATGAACTGCGATCCGACCTGACCGGTTGGTCCCGGAATTACTGGGATCGGTGGATCAAGTTCTTTGATCACCCGCGCAAGTCGTTTTATTACCGGGGCACCTCCGGGACAGTCGCCCGCATGCTGCGTGTCTACACGGACCGCATTCTCCGCATCCGGCCCCACATCAATGCCATCCTGGAAACCAACTCCCTGGAAGAACAACGAGAGATCTACGAGAACCACGTGCGTGAACGGGTCTGGGGTCGCGCGTTGCGTTTCGCCATGAAGCGGGATGCGGCGCTCTCCATGATTGGGGTACCCAAGGCGCAGCGCCAGCAGGTGGATAGCCAATACGAGGGTGGCATTGCCAGCTTTGCCCAGGACTGCATGGACTCGGTGTTCACGGAAATCCCGGTATCGGACAACTATTTCTGGCGGGTTTACATGACCGGATCCTACACGCCCGAGTGTTGTCCCGAGTACCTCAAGGAAGATAATTTCCAGAAACTCAAGGATGGCCTGGTCGATAATGTCAGCGTCTATACCAATAGTGTCCAGGGATTCCTGGAACAACATCCGACTGCCATCTCCCGTTTTGTTCTGCTCGACCACATGGATTGGCTGTCGGATCGCTTTTTCCCGCTACTGGAGGCGGAGTGGCAGGCGATTATTGACCGGGCAGCACCCGGCAGCCGTATTATCTGGCGCAGTGGCGGACTCAACACCGACTTCCTCAACCAGGTCCAGGTACGCAAGAACGACGATTTCCAGTTGCTGTCTGAATTGCTGACCTATGATGAGCAACTCGCCGAGGAACTCCATGCCAAGGATCGTGTCCATACCTACGGCGGTTTCTTTATTGCGGACCTGGCCGCCTGATCAGCACCGCTGCACCCTTACACCGAACCCGGCCTGAGACCGTACCCTTCGGGAGCGAATCGACGTGAAGTTGTTTTCCGACCTCAAGATTCTTTACCACATGGCCTTGAAGCCCGTTCGGGGCAAGGATCATGCTGCCCGCCTGGAGAGTTTTTACTCGGGCCAGGCCAACAGCTACGACGATTTCCGCAAGCGACTGCTGCATGGTCGCGAACCATTATGGCAATCCCTGGAGGTTCCCCAGGATGGCATCTGGATAGACATGGGAGGTGGCACTGGATCGAATCTCGAATACCTTGGAGATCGGCTTGAATCCCTGAAGAAAGCTTACCTGGTCGACCTCTCACCATCGCTGCTGAAAATTGCCGACCAGCGTATCCAGGCCAACGGCTGGTCCAACGTGGAAACCGTGGAAGCTGATGCAACGTGTTTCCAGCCACCAGAGGGATCGGTGGACGTCATCACGTTCTCCTATTCACTAACCATGATCCCCGATTGGTTTGCCGCCCTGGAACACAGTCTCTCGCTGTTGCGACCCGGAGGAATCGTCGGCATCGTGGACTTCTATGTCTCTCGAAAGCACCCGGCTGAAGGCCTGCACCGACACGGCTGGTTCAATCGTAACTTCTGGCCCGTTTGGTTCGGATCGGATAATGTTTATCCATCAGCCGATCACGTTCCATTCCTGCACAGGCATTTCGACCCGGTTCATTTCGTGGAATCACGAGGCAAGGTTCCTTATTTGCCTTTTGTCCGCGCACCCTATTATTGTTTCATTGGGAAAAAGAAGCTTCACCCGGAATGATCGATAACCACCGGTCATCGATGAAACCCGGGCATCTCGACAGGAGTCCATCATGACATTTCATCACAGGTCCACTTCCCAGGCACGGGTCCGCAATCGTGTCCGTAGTACGATCCACGGATTGTACAGGCTGGCCATCTTGGCCAGTTGGGCGGGGGCGGTACTAACCGCATCAGCAGCCTGGGCCACTGACAAGGACCCCAGCAAACATGACCCGCACCGATGGGACAAGCAGATTGCTGCCTTCGAGAAAGCGGACCAGGAAACCATGCCGCCCAGGAACGGTATCCTGTTTGTCGGCAGCTCGAGTATTCGACACTGGAACCTGCAAAAATCATTCCCGGGGAAACCCGTGATCAACCGCGGCTTTGGCGGCTCCGAGATCTCCGACTCCCTGTTCTTTGCAGATCGAATCATCATCAAGCATCAGCCTCGGATCATCGTCTTCTATGCCGGTGACAACGACCTGGCAGGAGGAAAAAGTAGTGCACGAGTCGTCAAGGATTACCAGGCGTTTGTCAAGAAAATCCGTGGCTCGCTTCCCCAGACCAGGATCATCTTCGTGGCCATCAAGCCCAGCATCGCCCGCTGGAAGTTAATCAATCCCATCCGCCAGGCCAACCAGGAAATCCTCGAGATCACGAAGACAGATCCGCTGCAGGTATTCCTTGACATTGATGGCCCCATGATCGGCAGCGATGGCAAACCAAAACCGGAATTATTTATCAAGGACGGACTCCACTTGAACGTGGCGGGCTACCAGCTCTGGAATTCGTTGATCCGACCACACCTGGACTGACCCTGGATTCAGCGCGCTCTTTTCAACGTCCTAAATCTCGTTTTCCGAGCGTTGGTATTTCTCTCTTCCATCGTTTACAATGACGAACCAGTAAACCTATTACCCCTATTTCTAGGCAATGCTTTATGGGCTCGCTCAATCTCCCCGGACACTGATCGAACCCTTCATGAAATAAACACGTATCTTACAACTACCAGAACTTGCCTCTCGGCAGGTTCGCAACTAGGAGTCCTCATGCGAACGTTGATTTCCACCTCCCTTATCCTACTGGGTACCATGGCTGCAAGCCACGCGCAAGATAAACCCGCGGCAGCACCCAAGCTAAACACAACGGTCGAGAAAGCCAGTTATGCGATTGGTGTTAACATCGGAAGTGATCTGAGGAAAAATGGCATCGAGGTCAACTCACAACTGCTCGTCAAGGGCCTGGTTGATGCGCTTTCTGACGGCAAGCTGCTGTTGACGGATGACGAAATGCGAATGGCCATCACGGCGTTGCAGAAAGAAATGACAACCAAGCGTGAGGCCAAGCGGGCCATTGACGCAGAGAAGAACCTGGCCATGGGCAAGGCCTTTCTTGTGGCGAATAAGAACCAGCCGGGCGTCAAGACGCTGAAAAGCGGACTCCAATACAAGGTCATCAAGGCGGGCAAGGGAACCAGTCCCAAGGCCACCGACCAGGTAAAAACACATTACGAAGGACGCCTGATCAACGGCAAGGTCTTCGACAGTTCCTACGAGGAGGGCGAACCAGCGACCTTCCCGGTCAACGGCGTCATCAAGGGCTGGACGGAAGCATTGCAACTGATGAAACCCGGCAGCCAGTGGGAATTATACGTGCCCGCTGAACTGGGTTACGGGGCCCAGGGCGCTGGGGCCAATATCGGACCCAACAGCACCCTGATTTTCAAGGTCGAACTGCTGGAAGTCGTCAAGTAAATGCTTTCAGCAGTGAAATTCTACTGTCTACCCGGGGGCCAGGCGCGACTGCCGATCGTGGCCCTCTGGACTCTTCTCTTCTTCATGGGTTGTCAACCGCGAGATCTATCAACAATGAATCAATCTGAAGGAAAAGCTTTCCTGGAAGAAAACGCCCAGCACGAGGACGTGGTGGCATTATCCAGTGGCCTACAATACAAGGTGCTCAAGACCGGGGACGGTGACAAGCCTGCCGCCACGGACGTGGTCAGCGTTCACTACGAGGGTCGCCTGCTCGATGGCACGGTGTTCGACAGCTCCTACCAACGTGGTGCACCTGCCGAGTTTCCCTTGAACGGTGTTATTAGTGGCTGGACCGAAGGATTGCAATTGATGACCGTCGGCAGCCAGTGGGAGTTGTATATTCCGCCCGAGTTGGCGTACGGACCCCAGGGGGCGGCTGCCATCGGACCCAACAGCACCCTGATCTTCAAGGTCGAACTGCTGGGAATTCGTTAACCGCGTCCTCGGCCCACTGGTTTAAGCCGTCCGGATCGTTCCATACAAGGAAGTCCTGCCATGACGATTCGATGGGGAATTCTCGGCTGCGGAGACGTGGCTCGCCGGCGTGTGGCCACGGCAATCCAGCAAAATCCGCAAAGTACGCTTGAGGCGGTTTGTCGTCGCGATCCAGGGAAGCTCGAGAGCTTCCGTGAGGATTTTGATGTGCCGCGGAGTTACTCGGATGCCCAGCAATTGCTTGCGGACCCCGAGATCGATGCAGTCTATATCGCCACCCCCGTTTACCTGCACCAGCAGCAGGCCGTGGCCGCGGCCAACCAGGGAAAGCATGTGCTCGTGGAAAAACCGATGGCCATGTCCGTTGCCGAATGCGACACCATGATCGAGGCCTGCCAGCAGAACGAGGTCAAGCTGGGCGTTGCTTACTACCGCCGCTTTTACCCGGTTATCGAACGTCTGGCGCAGGTACTTGCCAGCGGCGAGATTGGACAACCGTTGTCAGTCACGGCCGTCACCGCGACCGCTTTCACTTTCTCACCCGGCGACGATGGTTACTGGCGGGTTCTCATGGAGCAGGGTGGTGGTGGTGCTCTCATGGATATTGGCAGCCACCGGATTGACCTGTTTCAATATCTTTTCGGACCCATTAGCGAGGTTTCCGGATTCACCAGTACCCTGGTGGCCGATTACCAGGCCGACAACTGCACCACCCTGACCATGCGGTTCGAGAGCGGGCTCCATGCGGTCCTGCAGTGCTATTTTGGTGCAGTCATCGATCCTGATGAATTCACTGTCATGGGGACCGCAGGACGTTTAACCGTCAGCCCTCTCAATGGCGGACAACTGGTCGTGCAATCAGCAACCGGTCAACGAGAAGAAACGGCGCCGCCTGCTGAAAATTTCAACACCCCGTTGATTGACGATTTCGTGACAGCCATCCAGGATGACCGGGAACCCGGTATTTCCGGGCTTCAGGGTCGTGCCACGAACCAGGTCATGGAAGCCGCCTACCTGAAAGAAAACCGGTAATCGCCCGGCCCATGTTTTCAAACTGGATCCCGGCTGCAAACACTTACCCAGGATTCATTCACGGCCAGAAATCGTTATAGTAGACAACTCGAAGCTAACATTCGCTCGCACCAAGCCTGAAAGGACCATGACCCATGGGCGCTGAAGAAAATGCACTCGCCGAAGGAATCCAGTTCCAGCAGCAGGAACCCGGTTACCTGAATCTTTGTCGACGCACCGGCAACCTGCTGATTACCTCCGGACATACCAGCGACCTGAAAGGGATTCTCGGGGCCGGCCTGTCTGTTGAAGACGGCTACGATGCAGCTCGTGATTGCGTGGTCAAGATCCTCAATTCCGTTCACCAGTGTCACGGCAGCCTGGACGGACTGGCCGTTGTCAAACTGCTTGGTTGTGTCTATTCGGCCGGTGACTTTACCGATCAGCACCTGGTCATCAACGGCGGATCGGACCTGCTGCATAAGATTTTTGGCAAGGAAGATGATGGCTACCATGCACGTAGTGCCGTCGGTTTTGCGGCCTTGCCGACAGGAGCCGCGGTGGAAATTGAAGCCATCTTCGAGGTCAAGGAGTAGGACCTACGCACACGAGAGCTAGGATTTTTTCCAGCGAGCGGACAACCGCTTCCAATCGGGACCATCGTCCGTTGGCAACTGCTGTAGCAACGGCTGACGCTGCACGACTTTTTCCATCAAGTCTGCCACTGCTTCACCCATTTGCCAGAGGGCATGACGAAAGTCAGCTTGCTTCGCTAACTGGACCATTTCCTCGTACTGCAGGCCACCGGTTCGCTGGCTCAGTTGCTCGTCGCAAACCGGGCGTCCGTTGACCTCTCGCAACGCCAGCTGTTGCAACAAACGCCCGTTACGTACCTGCTGGTAACTGCGATTTTCCCGTAACACTGCCTCCAGCAGGCGAGCCTCTTGCGGCTCCCAGGAAGCAGGGAATTGTTCTGCCAACTGACCTCGCGGTGGCGCTACCCGCATGTAATGAAACTGGATCGACTCGACAGGCGTGGCCGCCATGTCAGTCATCAGGTCTTTCCAGGACAGGCCCAGTTCCTGGCGCCCCACCTCGTGAAACGTGACGAGATCCTGGATGGGCCGATTTTGCGGAGTGTATTTTCCATCCAGTAATTCCAGGTCAATTCCCGGCTGGTAGGACTTAATCAAGTTGTCTCCCACGACATGAGTCAGCCAGCCCAGGATGTAAGCAAGCTGCCGCTGCCCCGGGCCAAACAGGCGGATGGCATCTCCCATCACCGCTGCCAGGTAGTCGGGAACCTTTTCCCAGGAGAGGGCCTGCTCCTGCTGACCGGCCGCCCAGCCGAAAGACAAGTGCGTGCGGCCGTAAAACAACTGGTGAATTTCTCGTGGCGAATACTGCTGCTGATCAACGGTCAAGCGGTAAGGCCGCACGGCGCCGCCGGTCAGCGGGCTGTGCGCTGGCAGCTGGGAACCGTAGCCGATCGGTGCCCCCGTATCCACGCAAATCGCGGCTGGCAGGGTTTGCACATCGCATCCCAGGTAAGCGCCCGCCAGGTAGGAAGCATAGTATCGATTCAAGAGGGGCGCCACCGGCAACCTTCGATGAGTGGCTGCCTTGCCACCCAGGATGGCATACATCATGTGCCCAATAACGCCACTCATCTTGCCTCCCTAGCTGGGATTCGCCGCTTCAAAGCGATCCACCACGGCGCAGCCGCAGGAGTCACTCCAGACATTGACGCTCGTGCGGCACATATCCAGCACGCGATCGACGGCCAGGATAATCCCCTGCATTTCGACCGGTAAACCGACGGCCTGCAGGATAATCACCATCATGACCAGGCCAGCATGGGGAATTCCCGCTGCACCGACACTGGCCAACAAGGCAGTGATGGCCACAATAATCTGTTGAGACAACGGCAAATTCACTCCATGGTGTAACTGGGCGATAAACAATACAGCGATCGCCTCGTACAGAGCGGTGCCATCCATGTTAATCGTGGCGCCCAGTGGCAACACGAAGGAACTGACTCGACTGTTGACCCCGGCGCGTTTCTCGACGTTGGCCATCGTCAGGGGCAGGGTCCCATTACTGGATGCGGAGCTGAAGGCCGTCAACAATGCGGGGCTCATGGCCTGGGCAAATTCCCACGGGTTGCGACGGGCAACAAATTTCAGGATCAAGGGCAACACGATACAGGAATGCACCATCAGGGCCAGCAACACGGTCAACATGTACCACCCCAGGGACACGAAGACCTGTGGTCCCTGCGTGGCCGTAGCGTACAGCATGAGGAACAACACGCCGGCCGGCGCTAGCTTGATAATCGCCATCGTCATCGCCATCATTACTTCAAAGAGGCTGCGGAAAAAGTCACGTAATGTATCTGCTGTTTTGCCACCGACCAGCAGGGTGAAGATGGCAAAAGCCAGGCTAAAACTAATGATTGACAAGAAACTGCCACTCGCAGCAGCCTGGATGGGATTCGTTGGGATCAACGTCTCTAACTGCTCAAACAACACATCTGCCAACCGCACCTGGGCCTGGGGTGCCGCCTCGGCAACCTGCTCGATTTCGGAGTTCAATCCAGGGCGAACCAGGTTCACCAGGAACAGGCCCGTGACAATCGCCAACATGCTCGTGCACACGTAGTAAAGCAGCGTGCGATCAAACATCTTGCCCAGTCTCTGGGCATCTCCCAGGCCCAGCACGCCCGTGATCAGCGAGGTAATGATCAGTGGGATGGCCACCATTTGTAACAGTCGCAGGAACAAGCCACCCAGTTTCTGGGATACATCACCAACCCAGCGAGCCGACGACCGACCATACCGTTTAAACCAGCCATAGGCCTGGGGTTGCTTGGCCTGCAACTCCTTGAGCGTGACAAAAGCCCCCGCCGCCTGGCTTGTTCCGTCAACGATAAACCGTTGCTCAGACCCATCAGCTGACTTGACGGCGATCTCGATACGATCCGTACTGTCCTTGAAGTCAAGCGCAACCACCTTGAGAGCCTGCGCATCCGAGGGTAAATCTTCCCCGGTTACCGAATGCTCTACCGTACTGACGGTACCATTGAGCAGCAAACCGATACCAGCTCCCAATACCATCGCCACCAGGATCTGCCAGTGTAAAGCCAAGCGCATGATTCAGGTCCCTTTCCAGCTAATTCGAAACCAACTGCAGAGTGGACGAGATTATACCCCGGTCCCGGAAGCTTGACAGGCAGTGACCGGGCGAGATCACGAAAAATAGCGCCCACGTCCGGCAGCATTCCTGGCCTTGGAAACACTACTCGGTAATGATCTCGTGCACCGATTGACCGGATGGAATCATCGGCAGCACGTGTTCCTGGTAAGGCACCTCAACGTCCAGTAAAAAGGGACCGTCGTAATCGATCATTTCCTGTAATGCGTCGTGCAGGTCTGATTTCCTGCGTACCGTGGCTGCTCCACAACTATAGGCTTTCGCCAACTGGACAAAATCAGGATAGCGATCCTCCGCATAGGCGGTATTACCCTCGCCGCGTGCTTCCGCATGTTCCACGGGACCCAGGTAGGTGTGGGCACGGTTACCGGACATGAAACGATCTTCCCACTGGACAACCATACCCAGGTGCTGGTTGTTCAGAAGCATGATTTTAACCGGCAATTTTTCACAGAAACAGGTAGCTAGTTCCTGGATGTTCATTTGAAAACTACCATCTCCATCGATGTCCACGACCAGCGCATCCGGGTTCGCTGCCTGGGCTCCCATCGCTGCTGGCAATCCAAATCCCATCGTTCCCAGGCCACTACTGGACATCCAGGTTCGCGGTTCCTGGAAGGCAAAATGCTGGGCTGCCCACATTTGGTGCTGTCCCACACCGACAGAAATAATCGTACGACGATCCTGGGTCAGGTCAGAGAGTTCTGAAATTGCATGCTGCGGCAGGATTCCATCAAACTCCTCGTCAAACGTGTAGGGATTCTCTGCCTTCCATTGCTGGCACTGTTGCAGCCATCCTGAAAAATCATACTCCGGTTCGAGTTCCGGCATCAGCGTCTCCATGAATTCCTTGACATCGGCCACGATTGGAATATGAGCCGGCTTGTTCTTGTTCAACTCGGAAGCATCGATATCCACGTGGACAATCTTGGCATGCTCGGCAAACATCTCCAGCTTACCGGTCACCCGATCATCAAACCGAACTCCCAACGCGATCAGCAGGTCACAATCTCGTACTGCCCAGTTCGCATAAACACTACCGTGCATTCCGAGCATATCCATGCTCAACTCATCCCGGGTGGGAAAACATCCCAATCCCATCAGGGTCATGACAACCGGAACACCCAGTTGTCGCGCAAACTTCCGGAGAATTTCACTGGCTCCCGCGGCAATGATCCCACCACCGCAGTACAGGACCGGTTGTTTCGCAAGCTTTATTGCAGCAGCTACTTGCTTAACCTGTTCCACGGACACCGCACCCACGTTCGGATGGTAGCCAGGTAAATTCATCGGCAAGTCCCATTCCGGGACACATTGCTTCAACTGGATATCCTTGGGTAAGTCGACCAGTACCGGACCGGGACGGCCTGTCGTAGCCACGTAAAAGGCCTCTCGCATCACACGTGCCAGATCCTCGACCTCGGTTACCAGGTAATGATGCTTACTGATCCCTCGGCAGACTTCAACAATCGGCGTTTCCTGGAAAGCATCTGAGCCAATGACCGGGGTCATGACCTGTCCCGTGATGGCAATCAACGGGATACTGTCCAGCTTGGCATCCGCAATCGTGGTCACCAGGTTGGTCGCACCAGGACCACTGGTAGCAATACAGACTCCCGGACGTCCCGTTGTGCGGGCATATCCCTGGGCTGCAAAACCACCCCCCTGTTCGTGACGAGGTAACACCGTTCGCAGTTGCGAGGCATAACGGCGCAGGGCCTGGTGCAGGGGCATACTGGCACCGCCGGGGTAAGCGAATAAAACCTCGACACCCTGGTTCACCAATGATTGAACCAGGATATCTGCACCCGACATCAACGATGTTTCGACGTTTTGATTAGTCGTCGCCACGGAACTACTACTCCAAGAACAAAAAGAAAGCACTGAGGACTTTTGGCACTCAAACCTGCCGGCCCTTCATAAGATGAATCGACACTCCACTTTACGTCATTTATACTCGCTCTTCAAGCGAAACGTTGGCTACCGCACCGAACGCGGCCTTAAGAAACCTTCTTTTTTCCCTGTCGGAACTCCCCCCCTACTCAAATCTGTCGTCATCGGTACAACCGTAACCATGGCTGCGTGATTACCCCATGGTGATCCACGCCCGAATCACTTCAGTGGGAAACCCGTTCATGAAAGAATTGCTCTGTGTCCTGGTTGGTGGCGCGCTGGGAGCCGCCATTCGTTACCTGGTAACCGAGCAATCGGTCCGCTGGTTTGGTGATCAGTTTCCCTCTGGCACGTTACTGGTGAACGTGACCGGATGCCTGATCCTGGGGGGCCTCTTTGGCTGGGGAATGGATCACATGTCACCTGCCATCCAGAAGCTGGTCATCACCGGACTACTTGGTTCCCTCACGACATTTTCCACGTTCGGCCTGGAAACGTATGCTCCCCTGGAAAAGGGCCAGTGGATGGTAAGCATGATGAATGTCGTGGCGAACCTCGTACTGGGATTAGCCGCGGTCTGGTTTGGCTGCACAACCGTTCGTTGGTTTCGCTAGGCCATCGGCCACTACCTCGCTCACGGCGACCGGAGACGCCGTTCCAGGTACTTGCCCGTCCAGCTCTCAGCGACCGTCGCAATCTTCTCGGGTGGCCCACAGGCCACCAGGTTCCCTCCCTGGTCACCTCCCTCCGGCCCCAGGTCAATGACCCAGTCAGCCGCCCGGATCACGTCCAGGTTATGCTCGATCACGATCACGGTGTTCTCCCGATCCACCAACCGGTTCAACACGTTCAATAATCGTTGGACATCTTCAAAATGCAGCCCGGTCGTTGGTTCATCCAGCAGATAGAGTGTCTTCCCCAAATCCGTCCGTGACAGCTGGCTGGCCAGTTTAATTCGCTGGGCTTCCCCACCCGACAGCGAGGTGGAGGGTTGCCCGAGGGGCAGGTAACCCAGGCCCACTTCGTGAAGCCCATCCAGCAAACGACGGATCGTGGAAAAACTCTCGAAGAACTCTCTCGCCGTATCAACCGACATGGCCAGCACATCAGCGATCGAGCGATCGCGGTAACGCACCTGTAACGTGGAGTAACTGTAACGCGCTCCCTGGCACTGGTTACAGGTCACGAAAAGGTCCGGCAAGAAATTCATTTCGATGCGTTGCAGGCCGTGCCCCTCGCATTCAGGGCAGCGCCCGGATTTCACGTTAAAACTAAAGCGACTGGCCGTATATCCTCGCTGCTTGGACTCGCGGGTGTTGGCAAACACCTTGCGAACTTCATCAAACAGGCCGGTATAGGTAGCGGCGTTACTGCGCGCAGTACGACCGATCGGCGACTGGTCAATCTGGACCACCTTGTCAATGTCGCTGGTACCCCGCAAGCTGCTAAACGGTCCCGGTCGCTCGGTCACCTGGCCCAGGCGGCGCAAGAGTGCCCGTGCCAGGGTCTCGTTGACCAGGGAACTTTTCCCGGAACCACTGACACCTGTCACGCACGTCAGGCAACCGAGGGGGAATTGGACGTCAAGGTTCTTGAGATTATTGGTACTGGCTCCCTTCAAATCCAAGACACGGGACTTCATCATCTTGCGGCGATTCGCAGGAACCGGGATGCTCCTGGCACCACTGAGATACTGGCCGGTCAACGACTCCGACTGCTCACTGACCTCCCCGGGGCTACCGGCGGCAACCACGTGCCCTCCCTGGGCCCCAGCCCCGGGGCCCATATCAATCAGGTAATCGGCCGTGCGCATCATGGCTTCATCATGTTCGACGACCAGTACCGTGTTACCCTGCTGCTGCAAGTCCCTTAACGAAGCAATCAGGCGATCGTTATCACGGTAATGCAATCCAATCGATGGTTCATCCAGGACGTAACAGACACCTACCAGCCCGGAACCGATACTGGTAGCCAGGCGGACACGCTGCAACTCACCCCCGCTCAACGTGTCCGCAGAACGATCAAGACTCAAGTAATCCGCACCGACTTTTTCCAGGAACTTTAGCCGTTGCAGGATTTCTCCGGTAATGGGATCAGCAATCAACCGCTGCTCCTTCGTGAAATCGAGGCCTGCCATGAATTCGTGCGCCTGGTGTACCGTCATGGCAGTAATCTGCTGGATATCCTGGTCGCCCAGGCGAACACTGGTCGCCTCCGGTCTCAGGCGACTCCCTGAACAGGTTTCACAGGTGATCCTGGCGCGGAACCGTTCCAATCGCTCCAGGCGGGGTTGCCGCGTGGTGGTGGCATATTCTTTTTCCAGCAACAGCCAGAGGCCGGGATAATCCTGCTGGTCACCACTCCAAAAACGTTCGACAGCCTTGGCAGACCAATCCTGGAATGGCTTCGTGGATTGCTGTCGACTCCGCTGTAACCAGCCGGCAACCGCCTCTTTTTGTGCTTTAACCGCCGCTGTACTGGAACCTTTCCAGGTCTCGATCACTCCTTCATCGATCGACCGGCTGGGGTCCGCAATCACGAGTTCAGGATCAAACTGCAGTTTCACTCCCAGTCCGTCACAGGTGGCACAGGCACCGTAGGGACTGTTGAAGCTAAACGTGCGCGGCTCCAGTTCCTCGAAACTAATTCCACAGGCAGGGCAGGCATACAACGTGCTGAACAACAGGTCCTGCCACTGCTGGTCCTCGTCGGAACCAGACCTTTGCTGGACACAAGCCACCACCAGGCCTTCGCCATGTTGCATCGCCAGTTGAAGTGACTCCGCCAACCGCGAGGAAACCCCTTCACGGATAATCAAACGGTCGATCACCGCCTCCACGTGATGTACTTTCCGCGGGGCCAGTTCAGGCACCTGGTCAATATCGTAGACCTCTCCATCGACGCGTGCACGGACAAAGCCGGCCTGCCGTACCTGGTCAAGGATTTCCTTGTGCTGCCCCCGCCGGCCACGGACCAGGGGAGCCATGATCATCAGGCGGCTCCCTTCCTCCAGGGACAGGAGTGATTCCTGGATTTGCTCCAGTGATTGCTGGCAAATCGATGCGCCACATTGGTAGCAGGATGGCGTCCCCAGCCGGGCCATCAACAATCTCAGGTAATCATAGATCTCAGTGACCGTTGCAACCGTACTCCGGGGATTCCTGTTGCCCTGCCGCTGGTCAATGCAAATGGTTGGCTGCAGACCTTCAATCAGGTCCACGTCCGGTCGTTCAAGCTGATGCAGGAACTGCCTGGCATAAACCGATAGGCTCTCGATATATTGCCGCTGACCCTCAGCATAAATCGTGTCAAAAGCCAGGCTGCTTTTCCCGGAGCCACTGGGTCCGGTCAGTACCGTCAACTGGTTCCGGGGAATATCCACATCCACGTTTTTCAGGTTGTGAACCCGTGCACCGCGAACTCGCAATCCCCCGGCCGATGCTGTCCCGCCGGCGACCGCCTGGGCAGGTCGTCGCTTTTTCCGGGGACGTTGCGATTTCCGTTTCGCCATGATGACTGCCTCACGAATCTTTAACTGGCCGGTATTTTCCTGCCAGGACCAGCGTGTCACCGTAACAAAGGAACTGGCCGATGACAACCAATGCCTGTCCCGCTCCCGATACCACCGATACACGGCACCCACCGGGGATCGAACCTGCCCCAATTCGTGACGTCAGGTGGCCACGGAAAGGCCGCTCATCGTCTATATTGATAAGATCATGAATAGTACGCCTCCCCCAGCACCTGGTAGCCACCTGCAAACCGTTTTCGAGCGAGAGCAGAAATTACTAGCCCCTTACGCGACGTTCAGTTCCCGATCCAAGGGTCGCAAACAGGCTGAACCCGACCATCCCTACCGTGGGCCCTTCCAGCGTGACCGGGACCGCATCGTCCACAGCAGTGCTTACCGCCGACTCAGCGGCAAAATGCAGGTCTTCACTGGTAACATGGGAGACTATCACCGGACGCGGCTGACGCACACGCACGAGGTTGCGTCGATTGCCCGTACGATGGGACGGGCCCTGCGACTGAACGAAGACCTGGTCGAAGCCCTGGCCCTGTTCCATGACATCGGGCATCCACCGTTTGGCCATGCTGGTGAAGATGCCCTCAACCTCTGCCTGCAAAACGATGGTGGGTTTTCCCATAACCAGTATGCGCTAACGATTGCCGAGGAATTGGAAATCCGTGACCAACCCCATGCCGGCTTGAACCTCAGCCTCGAAGTGCTGGAAGGCCAGGCAACACGCGTGGACAAGGACGCCATCGCGGAGCCACCTTCCCTGGAAGCCCAGGTAGTTGAAGCTGCTGACAGCATCACGTACGACGCCCATGACGCCGATGATGCCGTCAAGCTGGGCCTGGTCACGCTGGACGAACTGGCTGATCTTCCCCTGGTCCAGCATTGTCTGCAGCGTATCGGTGCCCATACCAGTCAACTGGACCCCGATGTTCTCAGGCGATCTATTGTCCATGAATTAATTGACTGCCAGGTCAGTAATGTCCTCCATGCAGCCGAGCAGTTCCTGCAAGAAACGCCAGACGCGAATCGGCAGTCACCAGCAATGAAAGCCTTCCGAATCGAGCCAGTCGAACAACTGGCCCAACAAAAGCAGGAACTGGAAGAATTCCTGCGCAGCCGGGTCTATCGCCATCCCCGGCTACTGGAAACTCGTGACACAGCTCAAAAACAGTTACAAGTCATGTTCCGGGGGTACCTGGCGGCTCCGGAGCTGCTACCACCTCGCTTCCGGCAACGCGCCCAGCATGTCGGATTACCTCGCAGCGTGGGTGATTACCTGGCTGGAATGACCGATCGTTACTGCGATCAACAGTTTAGCCAGTTTTTTGCCGGGTAATCGTCTTTTTACAGGGTAGTCGCCGGGTCTGGTTTGTCGCGTCGGAAAGGGGCATAATAACCGTTGGTGTGAATCGGTCCGGAATCACGAACATCCAGAGTGCATGACGTCTGGCGAATAACGATTCAATCAATTCGGTTAAACTCACTTTATATTCGGTTAAATATATGGCACTCTGGATCTTACGAATAATCTTTTTTGCCGTCTCCGTGGGAGTCGGGTTTTCCATGGCAACCCTGGAACTGCCGGAAACTCCCAAGTTAATTGCCATCGTAACCCCCATGGTTGGTGCCGTTGCGATTATCGTGCTGGACCTGGCCATCCCACGCAAACGGATCGAGGTCATTACCTGCGTCTACTTTGGCATCGTGATTGCCCTGACACTAACGTATTTTGCCACGATTGCCGTCAAACCCTTCCTGCTCAACCAGGATCCAAAATACGAAAGCATCCTGCAAATTCTTTCTGCCGTGGCCCTCTCGTACGTCTGCATCAGTTGGCTGATCCAGACACGAGATGATTTCCGATTCATCATTCCTTACGTTGAGTTTGCCAAGGAAATCAAGGGGGCCCAGCCCTGGATTCTCGATACCAGTGTCGTCATCGATGGTCGAATTACCGACCTCGCAGAAACTGGCATTCTCGACTCTGAATTGATCATGCCCCATTTCGTACTGATGGAACTGCAAACCATTGCTGACAGCAGCGACAAGCTGAGACGTTCACGAGGTCGACGAGGCCTGGACGTTCTCAATCGCCTCCAGAAAATTGACAGCATCAATCTCAAGTTTCATGACCATGAAACTCCGGAGATGGCCGGTCAGCCTGTGGACATGAAACTGGTATTCCTGGCCAAGCACATGGGCGGCAAACTGGTGACTGGTGACTTCAACCTGAACAAGGTAGCCAGTCTGCATGACGTCAACGTGCTGAACCTGAACGAGATTGCCAATTCGCTCAAGCCAGTCTTCCTGCCGGGTGAACAACTGGAAGTCAAGATCGTCAAGGCCGGCGAAAGTCCTACCCAGGGTGTCGGCTACCTGGAGGATGGTACGATGGTGGTGGTTGAGGGGGGACAAAACGCCGTGAATCAAATGTTGCCCGTCGTCGTTACCAGCGTCCTGCAAACCAATGCCGGACGGATGATCTTCAGCAAGCATGAAACGGATGAGGATGTGAAGTAGGACCTCAATCGACGGCATCCAGGCGACGTTGTGCCATCTCGCAGTAGTCCTGCATGCAATCAATACCCAGGTAATGTCGCTTCAAACGTCGGGCCACCATAGCCACCGTGCCGCTGCCCAGGAAAGGATCCATGGCCAGGCCTCCCGGCGGACAACTCGCCCGTAGACATGTCTCTACAAGGGATTCCGGAAAGACGGCGAAATGGGCCTCGCGAAATTTCGAGAGGGAAATACTCCACACCGTTCGCTTGTTGCGGCCACCGGGATGAAACGCCTGGTCCCACCGCCCGTCGTGCAGGTTTGAATCCCCCTGGTTCTTGCCTTTCTCAGGCGTCCCTCCACGCTGGTTAAAATGACCTCGACCTCCCCGCATGCGACTGGCCGATGTAAACGTCACGTGCGGCTCCCGGATGGCATCCGCATCATAATAATATTTTTGCTGACAGGTCATAAAAAATATGTATTCATGATCCGTCGTGGGCCGTGTCTTCACCGAGGAAGGCATGGCATTAGGTTTGTGCCAGATAATGTCACTACGCAGAATCCAACCTTCCTCCTGTAGCGCCAGTGCCACTCGCCAGGGCATACCCAGCTGACAACCGTCCAGGTACTTGTCACCCAAGACCAGCCAGAGTGATCCGCTCGGTTTCATAACTCTCCGGCACTCCTGGAAAACGGTCACCAGTCGATCCACGTAGGTTTGCACAGTGGCTTCCTGTCCAATCTGCTGGGAGCCCTGATAGTCACGTTGGCGGTAGTAAGGCGGACTGGTAACGATCGTATCAACGAGATCATCCGGCAACTGGCACAATTGCTCGTAAGCATCCCCGCAGAGAATCTGGTCATGCCACTGGTCGGTACGAGCAGGTACTGTCGTTTTACCAGGCGGGATATCGGCAGCTCGTTGCAGGCTATTCATCGTAGATCATTCTAACCGCCAGGCTACATCATTTCGAAAACGCCAATACCCAGCAGTTGCAATCCTTTTTTAATCGTACGAGCTGTCAGGTCACAGAGTAACAACCGACTCTGCATCATTGCTTCTGTTTCCGCCTTCAGAACCGGACAGGCTTCAAAAAAAGAAGAAAAACGCTTTGCCAGTTCAAACAGGTAATTCGTCAGCTGGTTGGGCCGATAGTCTTCCAGGACCAACTCCAGCACTTCAGAGAGTTGCAGAATAGCCAGGGCCAGGGCACGTTCGGCAGGATGTTGTACGCTGATGCCTGCAAACGAGGCCCGCAGGCCTTCCAGGTCAACTTCCCCACGACGAAAAATACTTCTTACCCGGGCATAACTGTACTGGATGTAGGTTGCCGTGTTCCCTTCCAGGCCCATCATCTTCTCGTAACTGAAAACGTAATCACTCGTGCGGTTATGAGAAAGATCGGCGTACTTGATCGCCCCGTGTCCCACGGTTTCCGCGACCTGCTGGCGTTGCTCGGGAGAAAGCTCTGCTCCGTGCGGCTTCGCTTCGTCGTTCCTGGTCACCACGTCCAGTGCCTTTTGCAGCGCCTCATCCAGCAGGCTCTCGAGCCCCACAGACTGGCCGGAACGGGTCTTGAACGGCCGCCCATCTTCCCCCAGCACGGTACCGAAACTGACATGGGCAAATTCCACATCCGGATTTTGCCACTGGCGAGCGACACTGAACAACTTCTGGAAATGCTCTCCCTGTCGATGATCCACCACGTACAGGATGGCATCCGGCTGCCAGGTTTCCATGCGGTATTGAATCGTCGCCAGGTCCGTGGTGGCATAAAGAAAGGCACCATCCCGCTTACGAACGATCATGGGAGTTTCAAACTCGTCCAGGAAAACGCAGGTCGCTCCCTCGCTCTCGCGAGCCAGGCCACTTGCCTCCAATCCCGCGACCACTGCAGGCAAACGATCATGGTAGAAACTCTCACCGTACTCCACGTCGAACTGGATATTTAAGCGGTCGTAAATGCGTTGAATATCCTCACGGCAGCGGGGAAGAAACTCTTCCCACAGGCGACAGTTTTCTTCATCCCCGGCATGTAACCTGGCGGTTTCCTGCAACACCTGGTCAGCGATCTCAGTATGTTCGCCGGCCAGGGAAGCCAGCGCCGCATCCTCGTCAACGGCCGCGATCCGTGCCGAGGCAGCCAAGACGGCTGACCGCTGGTCTGCAATCCGTCCTGCCAGCTGTCGCAGTCGACGGGCTGCTTTCTTATCAACCGGGTCCGTGGCCTCCAGCTCCTGTTGTTGCTGATCTCGTTGTGTCTCCAACTCCTGCACCTGCTGTTCAAGCAGGGGCAACTGTTGCCGAGACTGGTGATATTCAATAAGTTGCTGAACCTGCTTGTAGAGACGTGTCAGCTCGGGGACCGGCGCGGCCTGATAGGCATCTTCCTGCCGAAAATGCTTGAAACCATAAATGATCATGCCGAACTGGGTACCCCAATCACCCAGGTGGTTATCACTGATTACCCGGTGGCCCAGGAATCTCGCGATGCCACTGATCGCATCCCCGATCACCGTGGACCGGATGTGCCCCACGTGCATTGGCTTGGCAACATTAGGCGAGGAGTAGTCGATGACGATACAACGCGGCTGGGAAACCTCGGCGATCCCCAGCCGTGAGTCATGCTGCGCCTCGGTTAGCTGCTGCACCAACCAGTCATCTCTCAAGCGCAGGTTGATGAACCCCGGGCCCGCAATTTCCGGTTCATTACAAAAATCCGCGACGTCCAACTGCTGAATAATCTGCTCAGCAATATCCCGGGGCGATCGTCCCAGTTGCTTGCCCAGTGGCATGGCACAATTGGCCTGGTAATCCCCAAACCTTGTTTCCTGTGCAGGTCGGATCATCTCCAGCAGGGAGTCCGGATCATCAGTCAGTCCATGCAACGCCAATCGAAAACGCTGTTGCAGTTCGGTCAGCACATTCATATCAAGCGATCAATCCCTGTCTCACTTCGCTGCCAACTCGTCCTGGCCCGAGGGCCCTTCCGGGTTTACGCCTGGTCAAACATCGCAGGTGCCATCTTGCTGGAATCCTCCAGTACGTCCGTCAGATCAACCGGCTGAGCATCTGCCCAAAGCGTTTCCAGGCTGTAATAATCCCGCATTTCATCATCGAACAGGTGGACCACGACGGTCCCATAATCAAGTACGATCCAGCGACTCACATCATATCCCTCGATGCTCATCCGTTTATCATGAAGGTCATCTTCCAGCTTGTGATCGATTTCTTCACTCATCGCATGCAACTGCCGACGGCTGCTCCCCGTAGCAATCACGAAATAATCAAACAACGACGTGTGTTTCCGCATATCCAGTACCAGCAGGTCTCGACCGCCGTTATCTTCCGCCGTTTGGATCGCGGCCAGGGCTAGTCGCAGGCTGCGTTCCTTCTGCCTTTTCAGGGCCTCCACCTTTTCCGCGGCGGCCTGGTCATCGTTTTTTTCACCTGGCTCATTCATCCGCGAACAACCAATCACTACTATGAAACAAGAAAAACGCACTGGGACAGATTACTATTGTATACCAGATGCGATCTGACTGTCACCGGCTGCTGACCGCCGCCCGGGAAAAGCTATCGAGACCGGGCGTGAGCACGATGACCCGACAGCGCATGAAAAACGCACGTGACCAACACCACGTGCGTTTTTCCTGGTTTGGAAAGTTAACGTCGGCCTAGAAAATGCCCATGGCCGTCAAGCTATATCGAACGATCAAACCCGCAGCGACCACGCTGACCATGCTCATCAACTTGATGAGAATATTCAGGCTTGGACCACTGGTATCCTTGAACGGATCACCCACGGTATCACCAACCACGCCGGCCTTGTGTGCCTCGGATCCCTTGCCACCGTAGTTACCGGCTTCGATATATTTCTTGGCGTTATCCCAGGCACCACCAGCATTGGCCATGAAGACGGCCAGGCAAAAACCGCAGGTGAGTGTACCCACGAGCAAGCCCAATACGCCACCAACACCCAGTAACATACCAACGGCAATCGGCATACAGAGACCCAGCAGGGAGGGCATGATCATCTCCTTCTGCGCGGATTTCGTGCTAATGGCTACCGGCCGGGTATAATCAGGCATCTCCGATCCATCCATGATTCCCGGCTTTTCACGGAACTGGCGCCGCACTTCTTCCACCATTCCCTGGGCAGCTCGCCCGACCGCTTTCATTGTCATCGCACAGAACACGAAGGTCGTCATGCAACCCAGGAAAACCCCGACGAGGATTTTCGGATTCAACAAGGAGGCGTCATAATAGCGTGCATAGTCAGGCAGTGTCGCGGATTTCACGGAAATCAGCGACAAGGTACGATCGGCTTCCTCCCCCTTTCCGTCTCCCTTCAACACCAGCGTACGACGCTTGTGGCCCTCGCCACGAATCTCGGCAATGGATCCATTCAGGGCAACTGGCCCCTTGGCCGTCTTAATCGAGGACCAGCCAGGCTTGCGAGCGTCGTCGGGGAAAACCAGCCAGCCGCTACGAGCCTCGTCACCTTCCTTACCCGGTTCGTGCTGGATAATGAACTGACTACCAATCTTGTGAAATCCCTCGGCATCAGCAGATGCCACGACCTTGGGATCATCCGCCCAGCGTTCGAAACCAATACGGACCTCCTCGATATAGGCAGCCATCAGGGCCAGCGCCGTCAGGGCCGCCGAACCGATCGCAAAACCTTTTCCCGTGGCAGCCGTGGTATTACCCAGGCTATCCAGGGCATCAGTCCGCTCACGCACGATTGGGTCCAGGCCAGCCATCTCGGCATTACCGCCGGCATTATCAGCAATCGGTCCATAAGCATCCGTGGCCAAGGTGATTCCCAGCGTACTGAGCATACCAACCGCAGCGATCCCAACACCGTAAAGACCAAGTGCAAAATGACTCACGTCGGCAAAGTTGCCGTGGGCTGCAAAGCCAAAGGCCAGCAACGTAGCACCACAGACCACCACGACGGGAACCCAGACACTTTTCATACCATCTGCCACACCACTAATGATAACCGTTGCCGGGCCGGTCACTGCCTGCGCTGCCAGGTCCCTGGTCGGCTGGAATTCATCACTCGTCGAGTATTCGGTCCACTTACCAATCAGCCAACCCGACAACAGGCCAACGCAGATACTTCCCGCAACACCCAGGTTCTCATACCCCAGGATCACCCAGGTAGTAACGAAACCCGCCACGGCAACCAACATCGTGGAAAGATTGATCCCGGTTGCCAGGGCTTTAAGCAGCGATTTCTGGCTGGCATCTTCATCGGTTTTGACGACGTTGATTCCAATCAGCGAGAGAAAAATCCCCACACCGGCGAGCACCATTGGCAGCAACAAGGCCCGGAGCTGCCAGCTCATGGCATCACCTTCCAGGCCGTATGCCTCCACCGAAGAAAAGGCAGCCACGCCCAGCGCCGCGGTTGCCAGGATGGAACCACAGTAAGACTCGTAAAGATCGGCACCCATGCCAGCCACATCACCGACGTTGTC
>JAYGDH010000273.1:0-16136 GCA_046583055.1 Pirellulaceae bacterium
ATCATCGCGGTTTATGCGATTTGTGGTTTATTAGCCGGGTTGGCCGGAGTACTGGATGCTTCTCATTTTGGAACGGGCCGCCCCAAGGCTGGAGAGTTTTACGAGTTGCGGGTGATCGCAGCGGTGGTGGTCGGGGGAACGAGCCTGATGGGAGGTGAAGGCAAGATGTTTGGTACTTTCGTGGGGACACTGATCCTGGGTGTGATCCAGAATGGGCTCAATATGGCAGGCGTGGATTCCTACCGCCAAATGGTGATTTATGGTGGCTTGATCCTGGTCGCGGTCTTGATTGATCAACTCAAGAAAAAAGTTATCAAGCCTGCTGCCGCAGTCTAGAACCAGGCCCTTTATTTCGCAGCAGGGGTTTTCAGGATCTCTGGATTGACGACGTGTTTGGGTTTCCCTCCCTGTAGACACGTAACTACCTGGGTGGCTGCACAGGTGCGCAGTTCACGCAGCGATTCCTCCGAATAGAATGCGGCGTGAGGTGTGACAACTACCTGAGGCAACTGGTAGAGCGGTTGGGCAAGGTCCGGTGGTTCCGGGTCGTGGACATCGAGAGCGGCACCGGCTAGTTGCTTCGATTCCAGGGCCGCCAGCAGCGCATCATGGTCTACCAGACCACCCCGCGCGGTGTTGATCAGAAATGCAGTTGGCTTCATGGACCCCAGTCGCTGCGTATTGAGCAGGTGATGGGTCTGCTTGTTATGGGGTAAGTGCAGGGAAACATAGTCACTGGTCGCCAGCAGCGTATCGAGTGGTTGCAGGGAAAAACCCTCGATAGGCTGTTGCATGTTGTGGCGCGTCACCACGACATCCAGTCCCCATGCCTGTGCTCGCCTGGCCACCTGCTGCCCAATAGCTCCCCAGCCTACGATCCCCAACCTCTGTCCCGCCAGGCGTCGCAGTGGTGAATGGGGTTCCAACTGGTAGGATCCGGCTTTTGCTTGTTGGTGAAAGTAGGGGATATTACGAGCCATTGCCAGCAGCAGTGCCAGCGTATGTTCTGCAACGTCGACGGCACAATAATCAGGAACATTGGTAACCAGGATGTTCCGCTCCGTACATTGCCGGACATCGATATTATCAAGTCCGATTCCCATGCGAGCCACGATGCGGCATCGTACCGCAGCCTGGATTACTTCCCGTGAGATGGTTGCCCAGCAGGCCAGGATTCCATCCACGTCGCTGGCCTGTGCAGCCAGCGATGCAGGATCGGTTGCCGTGGCCCGGATGAGTTTGATACCGGCTTTACCAAGAATCGCCTCTTCGATTTCGAGATCCGGCCAGGCGTAATCAGTCACCAGGACTTTCATGATGGATGCTCCGTACCAGGCTGCCGTGAACTTGAATGGCGGGTTGCCCAGGAATCACGTGACCTGGTTCCAGGGTAACGAGATCAGGGAGACTTCTTGAGAGGTCGAATCGCTTTTCTGAACACTGCTATTTTCTTTGCGGTTTGCAAGTAGCATGATAATGCCCACCAGGATCGCGATAACGACGATACCAACCAGGATTGGAAATGAAGAAGACTTGTGTTGCCGGCGACGATGTCGCCGGGAAATTCTTCCTCGGCCACCGCGGGGTCGGATGCTGGTATCCGGTACAGGTGTTTCTGCTGGTGGTGGTAATGAATCCTGGGCCAGGGGCGGTATGGCAGGTGGCCGGGTGAGGGCAGCAGCCAAGGCCTGCTGCTGGGCTGCTAGTTGAGCATCGTACTCCGACTTCTTGTCGGAGGTCAGGAGGACTCGTTTTGCCGTGGAAAGCTCGTTGAGGATTTGCTGGGAAAGTTTGCTATGCTTGCCTGCCTGGAACGTCCGCACATGGGCCATCTGTCGATTGGCGGCATTTTCTATCACATCCGGGTCATTTTCACCGCTGGGGATTCCCAGTAATTGATAGTGATTCGGTGCCTGGTCCTGGCTGGGAATGCCAAGCCACTTGCGGTATGGATCGAATTGTTCGGCCATTGCCGCTAATTCCTTAAATTCTCGCAAAGCAGATCTGGATGTTAAATCACGGAATCACTATTATCGCGTGGACTCTAGAGATCAGCAACCGCGTTTTGTCTTGAAAAGTCAGCAAGGGTAAACTAGTCAAGAGATTCAGGGCTCCTGTCAGGGTGGCCAGGAAATTACCGGTAAACGATCCTGGCAGCGAGAATGAATCAGATACTACGGTTTGGTAGCAGCAGGTGTGTTTAATCCGTAAGCGTTTTTGAAGGAATAACCAGGTGAATATTGGTTCTACGGAAATCGAAGATACCTTTGCAGAAGCTTTCAAGATGTATTACGTGCGGTTGCTGGTCACCGCAGAAGATACCTTCTGGCTCAACGCGGCGGTACGGGAAGCAACCGGTTACAGTGCCTCGGTCATCGCCTGTGATGCAGAAGCTGGTATTGAGCTGCCCCTGGAAGAAGAACAGACTCCCGATGGCAGGCCCGGTGTGGCCCTGATGATGTTCGGCAGTTCCGTGAAGTCTCTCACCAAGGCCGTTGTCAATCGAGTGGGGCAATGCATCATGACCTGCCCGTCGACTGCCGTTTTCGATGGGTGTCCAGCGAGCGAGGAACAGATTCCACTTGGTAAGAATCTGAGATTCTTCGGTGATGGTTACCAGAAAAGTAAGCAGGTTGCGGAAATCCGTTTCTGGCGCATTCCCGTCATGGATGGGGAATTCCTGGTACAGGAAATGATCGGGGTTGCGGCCGGTGTGGCTGGAGGAAATATTATCCTCCAGGCAGGAAGTAAAGCAGCTGCACTGGCTGCCGCTCGTCGTGGAGCGGAAGCACTCCAGGCCATGCCGGAGATAATCACCCCGTTTCCAGGCGGCGTGGCACGTAGTGGCAGTAAAGTCGGTTCGAGATACCAACAGTTGGTTGCCTCCACGGCCGACGCCTATTGCCCCTCCTTGCGAGGCCGCGTGGAATCAAAGCTCCATCCCGATGCAAACTGTGCCTACGAAATAGTGATTGACGGGATCAATGAAGCGGCGGTGGCAAGAGGAATGGCCACCGCGATCCGGGCAATTGCGACCGATGATGTGCTCCGCATTACCGCAGGTAACTATGGTGGCAAACTGGGGAAATATCATTTCCATCTGCACGAATTACTAGAGCCACAGGCCTAGCGAGGTCTGTGGAAATCCAAACAGGCGATCAGCTGCTCCTGCCAGGCAGGAATCACTGGAATCCGTCGTTCATTTAGCGACGATCCAGTTCGCGCTGAGCGTTGTATTCTTTCATGACGGCCGCTTCGCGACTCAACTTCATCTCTGAAGGTGCAGGGGCGAAGTACTGGACATCATCATGAAGGTAGTAAGGGCTGGGTAAAGTCTGGCCACCCAGATGTGACTGACAGCCACTGAGTGTCGCAATAAAACCCAAACCTAAACCACAGAGAATGGTCCGCTTCTTCATCGTTCGATGGTCCTTACCTGAGGTGGTGAATAGCCTGATATTCTGCCTAACCGGTAAAATCAGTACCTGCTAAATCGGCCCATTTGGTCAGAAACGTTGACTGTTTTTCGTCTTCAAGAGCCGAAAAAGGATATAACTCCCGATTTTTTGTCTCTTGGGCTATGATGAGGAGAGGGACAGGATCGGTAGGGCAACGATTGTTCTTGCTGTGCTAGCAACCACGGACCTAATTTGGCGGTAAGGAGGTAGTGTAGATGATCCATACCCTGAGGTCTCGACTAGGCGTTAACCGGAGTAGCCAGATGTCTTGGGTGTTATCTCGTCGTGCGGTAGGGATTGGCTGCCTGGCTGTCCTGCTGGGGTTGGTAAAGTTGTCTTCCGTGGTGGCCCAAGGTGAACCGGTTGCGGTTCCCAAGCGAGACTACTTTCTTTCCTTTTCCTATGTATTCGACGGTGATTTTGATCGCGGTGCACGGGCCTTTCGCTCGGCTGCTAGGTCGGGAATTCGCAGCACCGAGGGTCGTTGGATAGATTCGATCTGTTATGCCACCATGATGGGTGAGTGTATGTACCGGATGGGCCAGGTAGGTCCGGCCCTGGAGCAGTACGAGATCGCCTTAAAACTATTCCTGGTACATCAGAACTGGATGCGTCAGGTTGAATTTCCACCAGTCATTGAGCCATCGCGTCGAACCTTGCGGCGTCCCATTACCTGGGGTACGAGTCGGCGACAGACGGTGATGGCGCGTATTCCGGATACAGTTTCAATTAGCCAGTCGTTGTTTCGTCAGTTGCAGATAGGCAAGCAGACAGGTGTGGTTGCCACGCAGCAGCTGTTTCCGATCCATGCAAAAGAGATAGCCCGTTGTACGACGATCGCACTGCGGCGACGTCGAGAGATCATGGGGCCAGTCTGTAAGTATTCCCCATTAACCATCCAGTTGCTGGATGCGCTCGGGCGTCGTCCTGGCCCAGCGAACCATTGGACTCAATCCTGGATTGATCTCCAGTTGGGAATCCTGATGGCCTCGGCTGGAAAGGACAAGGATGCCCAGGCAACCTTGCAGAGATCATTGTTGATCTCGGGACGTTTCGACCACGAGTTGACATCAATTGCCCTGTTGGAACTGGGCGACCTGGCATTGAAGCAAAATAAGTACGATGAGGCGGGAGTATTTTTCCTGGAGGCATCTATTTCAGCTGGCGCGTTTGAGCAATTTGACGTGGTCGAGGAGGCGTTAACCTGGGGATTGAAAGCCCACCTGGCGAGTGGCAAACAGGGGTTGTATGCGCCATTGCCCTTGGCGGCACAGTGGTCACGGACGGCATCACGGCTGCTCGAGGCTTCGCTCTACGTGGCAGCTGCTGAAAACTATGCAGTGTTTGGTGATCTCAAGAATGCCAGTATAAATGTGCAGAGAGCCCAACAGGCTATGAATCGTCGCGAGATGCTCCGGGGGGAACTGGGAGCTCGATTGACCTATACGAATGCCCTGTTGCAGTTTCAGCAGGGAAACATGACCGTGGGTCGTAAACTCCTGGGCCAGGCGCTGGCCTATCAGCAGAAGGCATCAGCCCGGTTGTTACAGTTAAAGCTGGCAGATGCTATTGGTGTCGCCGGCTCGACGACTGATCGCGTATCCAACGAATTGTATGAAGCGACTCTGCAGATGCCTACCGAAAAAGACTGGTTGTTGAAACCGCGAGACTCGTTGACGTTCCTGATGACGCCCCATGAATTACCGTTGCAACACTGGTTTGAAATTGTACTGCAACGCAAGGAGCCGGAGCGAGCTTTCGAGATCGTGGACCAGATCCGCAGCCATCGATTTACGAGTAACCTGGAGCTCGGGGGACGCTTGATGGCCCTGCGCTGGACCCTGGAGGCGCCACGGGCTGCTCTTTCCGAAGATGCCTGGACCCAGCGACAGGTACTGATTGCCAAGTATCCCAAGTACGCGACCCACTCGATTGATGCGAAAGCACTACGTGGCAAATTGGGGATGTTGCCGTTGATCCCCGGGGACGATGAAGCTGGTCGAGATCACCTGGAACTCCTGAAACGTTTGCATGAAATCAGTGGCATCCAGGAGGTGATGCTGCACGAGATGGCCCTCAAGCCACATGCTACCGAAACAGCTTTTCCACCTGCCTGTGATGTCAGGAATATCCAGGAAAACCTGACTGCCGAGGAACTGGTTTTGTCCTTTTACGTGACGACGGCCAAGATACATGTATTTGCCTTACGTAAAAATCGTTTTGACCATTGGGCCGTTGATTCACCAGGGAAAATTCAGTCCGAGATGAAAAACGGATTGCGCCAAATCGGGAATATACATAAGGATGCTCCTGTTGACTTTGCAACGGTGATTGGTGAGGCATGGAAAGAACCGATGACCATCCTGGGGAAGGAACTCTTCAAGGAAGCACCCGAGAACCTGTGGCTAGGAGTACAACGCCTGGCAATCGTTCCTGATGGATTTCTCTGGTACTTGCCTTTTGAAGCGCTGTTGCTCGACGGTCAACTCCTGTTGAGCAAGTATCCGATGCGTTATGTGCCTACCTTGTCCCTGGCCCTCGGCGATGGTCGAGGTCCCCAGCCCGTGACACGAACGGCCCTGGTCGAGACGGAGTTGATTGCTGGTGAGCCGGACGAGGTAGGAATCCAGGGTATTGCACAGCTGAAACAGCGGATTGCCGGGTTGAACACCCTTCCGTTACCTCACGTGGTGCCGAGTAACCTGATCATTGCCAACTGCCATCGGTTGCTTGTGATGTCAGATCTGCCAGCCCGCGGCAGGGGCCCCTTCCAGTGGGCTCCGATTGCCAAGGAGCGAGCCGGCAAAGGGGATTTCCTGGACAGCTGGTTTGGGCTTCCATGGGGTTCCTGTGACCAGCTTATGTTGCCGGGGTTTCATACCGCAGCTGAGAATGCATTGCGTCGAGGAGGAAACGGGAATGAGCTATTCCTATCCGTTTGTGGATTAATGGCAAGCGGTACCCGGACGATTGTTATTAGCCGTTGGCGTACTGCCAGTCCACTCACCTATCCATTGATGGGTGAATTTGTAGACCAGTTAACCAGGTGGGCTCCCGACAAGGCCTGGCAGGAAACGGTCAAATGGTTTTCTCGATTGCCCCTGGATCCAGCAAAAGAACCTCGAGTTAAAGCTCCCGCTGCGGCGATACCGGTGACTGTGCAGCACCCCTTTTTCTGGGCAGGATATATCCTGGTGGATAGCCAACGTGAGAAGCCTGCTGCGGCAGGAGCACCTTGAGTAGAACCTCTTGTAAATAAGTGACTTGGCGACAGTCTTGAAGTACTTGCCTGGGGTCGTACCGTCCATTCTCTCCGGATAAAATAGTTAATAGTTGCGGAACTTATCCGCTGCGCCTGGTGTTTAAGCTGGCAGGCAGGGAATCATGCGGTCCGCGGGTCAGGTTACCGGAATCTTGATCCGGCAGCGGCCAGCCACGCTTTGAAGTGGAGATGATGCAGATGAGCAAATATCGATTCGGGCAGTTCCTGCTGGCTGCTGTCCTGGTGACAGGCATCGTCGGGTTGAGCGATCGTGTCCAGGCGCAATCTTTGCCTGCTGACGTCGCCGCACGCATTGATCAACTGCTGGTCACGGAATCGAATGATTCGGCGCAGACTACACCCGTTCCATTGGTCGATGATGAAACTTTTCTTCGACGGGTATTTATGGACCTGGTGGGTGAACCACCCACCACGGAAGATGTTCTTGCCTTTTCCCTTGATGGTACCGTGGATAAACGCAGTCGACTGGTTCGCCAGTTACTGGCCGATGCCAGTTATGGGCGCAACTGGGCACGCTACTGGCGTGACGTCATCATGTACCGACGCAGTGATGAACGAGCCTTGTTGAGCGTTCGCTCGCTGGAGAGTTACCTGACGGATGCTTTCAATAGTAATACATCCTGGGACAAGCTGACCACGGAATTTATTACCGCTCGAGGAGATGTCCGAGCGAATGGCAGAACAGCGCTGATCATGGCCCAGATGGGCAGACCGGAAGAAACCGTGGCGGAAATTTCTCGGATCTTTCTCGGTATCCAGATTCAATGTGCACAATGCCATGACCATCCAACCGATCGTTGGACCCGTGAACAGTTTCATGAGCTGGTGGCATTCTTCCCGCGCGTTGCGGTGCGTCGCAAGCGTGATGACGGCATGGTTAGTTTCGAGGTGGTAGCATCGGATTCACCGATTGACAATCGTTCGCGTAATACAAACAACCGTTCTCGCGGCACGCCGGAACATCGCATGCCGGACCTGGAGAATCCAGAGGCTCGCGGTGAAACCATGAAGCCAGTGTTTTTCCTGACGGGAGATGAAGTGCCGGTAGGAAGCCTGGACGCGGATCGTCGTAGCCAACTGGCTGGCTGGATTACCGACAGTACGAATCCCTGGTTTGCACGGGCCTTCGTCAACCGGATCTGGGCAGAACTGGTTGGAGAGGGTTTTTACGATCCGGTAGATGACCTGGGACCGGGAAAAAAATGTTCCTCACCGGAAACGCTGGATTACCTGGCAGCCGCCTTTCGTGAACGGGGCCACGATATCAAATGGTTGTTTACGACTATCCTGTCGACGGATGCTTACCAACGGGCAAGTCGCCGCCGACGAACTTTCGAGGAGTCGCCCTTCCAGGCTAACTGTGCCCAGCCTTTGCGAGCAGATCAGCTCTATTCGTCTCTGCAGACGGTGCTGGAAATACCTGAGCCGAACGCGACACCAGGTCGCCAGCGGTCCTCGCGATCCTCACCCCGAAATGTATTTAATTCCGTCTTTGGATTCGATCCCAGTACCCGCCGAGGTGACGTGACAGGTACCATTCCCCAGGCACTGACGATGATGAATTCTCCCCGGATCAATCAATATGCGACGGCTGAAAAAGGTCGTATGCTGGGACGCTTGTTGCAGGAGGTCGCGGATGATCGACAGGCAATCACGGAATTGTACTTGCGGGTCCTGTCACGCCAACCGACCGATAAAGAAGTGGATAGTTGCTTGAAATATCGACGCAATCTGCGGGACCGCGAGGAGGCTTTTGAAGATATCCTCTGGGCATTGATCAATACCGCAGAATTCGCACACCGAAAGTAAAAACGCAGGGCGCATATTGCGATAGGAGTTACAGGTCATGTTAGAACAGCAGGTACCTCGGCGACAGGTTGATGTTTCTTTTGACCGGCGTGGTCGTTTGCAACGGCGCGATTTATTGAAAATTGCTGGTGCCTCGGGACTGGCTCTACCCGGGGTTGGCTGGCTGAACCAGTTGAGTGGTCACGCCCAGGAATTGAGGAAACAAAACCAGGCCTGTATCCTGCTCTGGATGCAGGGAGGCCCCAGCCAGTTCGAGACATTTTCACCTCGGCCTGGAACCAGCAGCGGTGGTGAAACCAAGGCTATTGCCACCTCTCGGCCCGGTATCCAAATTGCCGAACACTTGCCACGAACAGCAGAGCTCATGGAACACCTGTGCCTGATTCGTTCCATGCAAAGTCGGGAAGGGAGTCATCCACGGGCAACGTATCTAATGCAAACAGGCTACCTGCCAACGGCGAGCGTCAAGTATCCAACGCTCGGTGCACATGCTGCCCAGCAACTGGGTGATCCCACGGCCGAACTACCGGATTTCGTCAGCATTGGGCGACGACGCGGTAACCTGGGAGGAGGATTCCTGGGTGTTGAGTATGATCCGTTTGCCATCAGTAATCCCGAGAAAACTCCCGATAACACGCAATTGACAACAAGCCAGTCGTGTTACCGCCGGCGACTTGGGTTGCTGGATGAACTTCAATCGGGATACGAGTCCAGCGGAGGGGAGCAGGAAGTTGCGGACCAGCGCAAGTTGTACAGCAAGACGTCACGCATGATTCTAAGCGAGGACATGGTTGCTTTTGATATCCAGCAGGAGAGTTCGCAGATGCTCGAAGCCTATGGGGATTCTGCATTTGGGAAAGGCTGCCTGCTGGCACGACGACTGGTGGAAACAGGAGTCAGCTTCGTGGAAGTATCGCTGGGTAATTGGGATACTCATCAGGATAATTTCAACCGCAGCAAGGCGCTCTGTGAACAGCTGGATCAACCGTTTGCACAACTGATTCGGGATCTTGAACAGCGGGGGATGCTTGATAAGACGCTCATTCTCTGGATGGGTGAATTCGGTCGTACTCCGGTGATCAACAGCCAGGGTGGCCGGGGACATTTCCCCAGGGCCTTTAACGTGGCACTTGCTGGAGGTGGTGTTCAGGGTGGCCAGGTCATCGGAAAAACCACAGCCGGTGGGAAAGACGTGGCTGATCGACGCGTCCAGGTCAATGACCTCCTGCGGACGGTCTGCCATGGCCTGAAAATCGATGCCGACCAGGAAAATATGAGTGCTGCGGGTCGCCCCATTCGAGTGGTCGATGACGGCGAGGTGGTCAAGGAAGTTTTCGGTTAAGGTGCCAAGCCATGCTTCCTGATGACAGGCAAATCAATCCAGGTTGATCTTCCGGAACAGGGGCAGGTGGCGATAATAGACTTCCAGGCAGCAAACGGCCAGCGAGGTCATGTAAAGGCGACCACCGTCAACATCATGGGCCTGTCGTGGCGTCCAACTGCCCACGGCGTGTCCCTTGGGATCCTGCGATTTCACCAGGCTCTCACGCATCAGGAAATTCCAGTCTTCCCATTGCTCGCCGCCCACGTGGTGAAATACCTGGGAGGCATAATAGAGATAGTAAAGATAGAACGTCTTGTTCGGGGGATGGTTCTTGAGGAGGAAATTGACGCCTTCATTGAGCCGTTCATGTTCTTGACCCCAGCCGAGGTACATGCGACACAGCAAGCCTTCGGCGGTCATCGCGTACTTGGGACCCTGGCCGGGCGTGTAGCTGAATCGGCCACTTCGTTTCCATTCTGCCCGATCGAGGTAGGAACGGGCATCCCGCAAGGTATAGTCCGGAACATGCAGGCCAGCAGCACGGGCACTGTGCAGTGCCATGACCTGCCAGCCCATCACGCTGGTGTCTCCAGCCTGTCCGGGTGCATATCGCCAACCACCCTTGGGGTGCTGGGCAGTCACGATAAAGTCGATGGCTGCCTGGGCAGGTTTCTTTAGCTTTTCATCACCCGTCAGCGTGTAAGCTTCACAGAGGACGATGGCACCCTGCCCATGAGCATACATCCCGGAATTCCCCTTGGACTGGTGACGCAGGTCACCGTCCGGACGTTGGACCGAGAGCAACCAGTTTAAGCCCCGTTTCACCTCTTTCTTGTATTTTCCTGCCTGGTGGGTCTGCCCGGCACCCAGGAATGGCAACAGGGCCAGGGACGTAGCTGCCGAATCACTGGGGATCTTACCAGGATGGCTGCAATTACACCTGGCAGACAATCGATGATTCAGGCTCCAGCTTCCATCCGGGTTTTGATGCAGTGACATCCAGCGCAAACCACGTGAAACGGCAGCCTCGGTTCGAGTCGTACCACCTTCTGTCTTGACCATTTCCACGCGGACCCGGGGATCGCGGGCTGCCAGGGAAGGACGGTTGGTGTTGGCATCCCGGATGTCTTTCTTGATATCTTTCAGATCGGGTAGGTTGGGATTCTTGGCATCGAAATCTTCCCGTAGCTCCTTCGCTTCCTGGATGTCCTGTAGCACCGCCTCGCGTTGTTCCGGATCTTCCAGGTCGACATCCTCCGGAACAGGAACGTCCATCGTGATTTCATCCCGGGGATCCGTTTCCATCACGGTTCCTCCCTCACGTACAAAGCGACTTTCTGTCAGTGACAGGGTAATGCTGTTTTTTGAATCATCAGTGACTTCAAAGAGTCCCAGCAGCGTGAGCAACACCAGGTGAAAAATCATGCTGATAATCCAGGCCGGGGTATCCTTGAAGAAGTTGGTGACCCAGATGTCGGTGCCCTGCAGTTGGGTTTGGCGACGGATTCTTGCCTGCGCTATGGTAGGCTTGGGTGTCGGGCCGGCCGCCGGTACAACCACTTCACGTCTTGTTTTCCTGGGAACTGGTGCAGTGGATTTGCCGCGAACTCCTGGAGTAGGAACCGCCTGGTGCTGTTCCCACAACTTGCGGGCCTCACGCTCCAGTTCCTCTGTCAATTCCATGCTGGACTTGCAGGACCAGCAGTCAGCAATCATTAACCATAACCGAATGGACATGGGGGCCTCGCAGTGAGGACACCCGCACATCAAGGTATCACCATCCATCCAAACGGAATCCGTTGTCGAGTCCTGCTTGTTTCCAGGGAGGGTCACGGGAACAAAGGGTGCGGAAAAATCCGTGCCCGGAGAGTTCGACTGGACGTCCAGGGTGGGCAAGGGGTCAGTCGAGTTGAGGTCGAGCACCGGTACAGGACCGGCTTGCCAGGATGGGTCTGCAGGGACAGCAGAGAGGTGATCCAGTGGAACCATCTCCAGGCCAAGGTCGGAATTACTGTGGGACGAGGATTTCATCGATCAGGTCTAGTTTGCAGGATATGCCCTCAGGGTTCCCGTGCTGATCAGGCGACTGCTTGTAGTCACGGCCGGGCCTGTCTAGTTTACTGGCAGGTGTTCGCAGCGCTGGTTCATTCGGGTCTGACTTCCATTCTATCCCACGACCCCTCCGTGGAACAAGCAACAAGCGTCCCCTTTCACCCGGGGACTGGCAGACAACTGCCGGTTTTGCCGCTACCATGGACCACTAAGTAGGATAAGCGAGGAGGTGAATTAGCCCATGAGTGACATACATTCTCAACCGGATCCGACCTTGGATATGGAAGGAATCCAGGATTCCATTTGCCAGTTGGTGGACAATATGTGTCGTGTTGTACTGGGCAAACCTGGTGTGGTGCAGCAGTGTGTGATCGGCTTGCTGGCCGGTGAACATGTCCTTCTCGAAGATGTACCAGGCGTGGGTAAGACCTTGATGGGAAGGGCCCTGGCACGCAGTCTTGACGGAGAATTCTGCCGCTTACAGTTCACGCCTGATTTGTTGCCCAGCGATATCGTGGGTAGTACGGTTTTTAATACCAATACTTCCGAGTTTATTTATCACAAGGGTCCGATCTTTTCTAATATCGTGCTGGCCGATGAAATCAATCGCGCACCACCACGGACCCAGAGCGCCCTGCTGGAAGCGATGGGAGACCGGCAGGTCTCCGTGGACGGGGTAACCTATGACTTGCCCAGGCCGTTCATGGTGATCGCGACCCAGAATCCGTACGAGATCGAGGGCACGTACCTCTTGCCGGAAAACCAGATGGATCGGTTCCTGTTACGTATTTCCATGGGATATCCCGACCGGGAAGAGGAACGCCGGGTATTGATGTCACATCGCGAGGGGGAACCTGTTGAGAGCCTGTCTCCCGTGATGGACGTCACTGTCGTTGCTCGCCTGCAGGAAGCAGTTCGTACGGTTCGTGTTGATCCGTCCCTTTACGACTACGTCCTCGATGTAGTTGAGGCAACACGATCCTCGGACGAACTCCACGTGGGGGTCAGCCCTCGTGGTGCGATCAGCTTGTGCCGAGCTGCCCAGGCAACTGCCCTGGTGGATGGTCGTGATTATGTCATTCCGGATGATGTCAAACAACTTGCAGTTCCCGCGCTGGCCCATCGGGTGATCGGTCGTGGACACTTGCAGACCGGGAATCGAGAAGTGCTGGAGACGATTATCAGGGACCTGGTGGAAGCGACTCCCATACCGGAATAAAGCCATGTTTAGCGGACGTCGCATTTCGATCACGCACGAGGGATGGTACTACCTTTTCGTTGCTCTCTTTATTTCCGGCGGCGCGGTCGGTGGTGAAGTGAACCTGATGTTGCTGCTGTCAGGTATCATGATTGCTCCGCTCTTGTTGCACTGGCGCATTCTTAGTGTCAGTTTGCAACGGCTGGACCTGGAACGGCGCATTCCATCTTATGTACAGGCCGGAGATCCGCTTCGTGTACATCTTGTATTACATAATGACCGGCGACGAGTTGGCAGCTGGTGCATGGTGGCGCAGGACCAGTTGAGACGCAATTCGAAAAGGAAGGACACGGGTGATTCAGCGTCGACCCAGGTAATGTTCCCGTTTACCTCGGCCGGAAAAAAGACGACCGCTTCCTACCAGTGGATCTTGAATCGACGAGGAGAATACCAGTTCGGTGCCTTGCGATTGACGACCCGATTTCCTTTTGGCCTGCTCAAGGGTAGTCGGAAAATGCAGGGAACCCAGTTGCTGCTGGTTTGTCCGCGCACCGGAGAATTAACCAGCAAGTGGTTCCAGGTCATGGAAGCAGATCGCGTGGGAGGGCAGGAGACTTACCATGCCCGGGGTAATGCGGAAGGAGATTATTACGGCCTGCGACACTGGCAACCAGGGGATAGCCGACGCTGGATTCACTGGCGTACATCCGCACGACTGGGCCAGTTAGCCGTTAAGCAATTTGAACAACAGCGGGATCGTGATATTGCCCTGGTGCTGGACCTGCACCTGGCCCCGGATGCAGGGTTACCGGAGCAGGCAGCCGTCGAACTGGCGGTTAGCATGGCAGCGACCGTCATCCAGGACCTCGGTCGACGGACCGGGATTCAGCTCGTCGTGGCCGCTTGTGGTGAATCCATGCATTACTGGGCAGCTTCCTCGCCCAACCTGGTGGCAGCTGAAATTAATCGTTGCCTGGCCACGATCCAGGGAGGAGCAAGCGAATCCTTCCAGGAGGGTATCACCCGGGTGAAAGAAGAGTTGCGGCCCGGGAGCCAGGTGGTCGTTCTCAGTACCCGCTCCAGGGACGCGATGGATGCCATGCATTTACCAGTAAGGCCACTCTGGATCGATTGCAACGATCCAGGAGTTGACGCCTATTTCCAATTGCCTGACGTGATCCTGGAATCCAGGCAAGGTGATGATGAGACTGTGAACCAGGCCCAGGAGTTATCAAGCACGTGATTGTCGAACGGTGGTTACAGATTGCGACGGCTGTGATGGTGACGCTCAGCGCAGCACTGCTGGGATTTTCCCAGGGGAACGTGGTGTTGCCGATCATTATGTTACTGGTCGCCGTCACAGCAGTCGTGTTTACCGATCACCTGCGGTGGTTTCGCCTGCATCCTTTGCTTGCCAATGGAGCCATGCTGATAGCAGCGTTCTTTTCGCTACGGGAATTCATTGGGGTAGATAGTCAGCAGAAACTGCTGGCTATTGCCAACCTGCTGGTTTACGTGCAGATCATCATGCTTTACCAGGAAAAAAAGGTCCGTATTTACGGTCATTTGATCGTGTTTAGCCTTTTGCAGATCGTGGTCGGGTCGTTGCTCAGTCGGCGTTTCGAGTTCATCGTGATCCTGTCGCTCTACATGGTTGCTGCCCTGTTTGCCCTCTCATTACTCTCGGTGTATCGCCAGCTGGTAGGTATTGATCGGTTGGCGAGGAGATCCAGGGAACCCCGGGGAACAGCGAATGCAACAGGTGGTCAAAAGGATCTTTACCCGCTGCTGGTAGCCCGGCCGATGGTTCGTCATGATGTTGCGGCGACCGAGCTGGGGCACCAGATTGTTGGCTGGGGATACACGAGACACTTACTTGGTACCAGTCTTGGTGCGATCTGCTTTGCCGGGATTTTTTTCCTTGTGATTCCTCGGTCACTGGATTCCTCCTGGCACCAGCCGCGGCTGGGGAGCACGCGAACGGTTGGTTTTGCCAACAAGATCTCCCTGGGACAGATGGGAAAGGTGTTAAAAAACAGGGAGGTCGTAATGCGAGTGGCGTTCAGCGACCTGGAGACCGGTTTGCCCTACGAGGTTTTTGGCTCTCCGTACTTTCGCGGATCGGCGCTCAGTATCTACCAACAAAGTCGACGTAATCCAAGCCTTACCGGTTGGTTGACCCAGGGGACCCGGTTTCGTTGGCGAAGGGGACTGCCCGACGATGACGGACTGTTACCCGGTCGCGATCGTGTGCAGCAGGATATTCTTTACCAGTTGAGTCGCGATCCGGTCCTGATGGCGGTGGGCCCTGCCTTCGAACTGGAGGAAACCTCGAACCTGATTCGTTACGACTGGTTGCGCAGGCGATTGGTTCATCGTGATCGGGAAGAGGGGCTTCCCCGGGAACAGTTTCGTTACAAGGTGGGTACAACGGCCTTCCAGGCTGGCAACCAGTTGACCATCCATCCCGTCGTGTTCAATGATGAAGATCGTAAAGCCATCTTTTACGGTGAGCTGCGATTTGCCGGACAATTTCCCGGTCACCTGGTGCCCCTGAAACGCCTGGCTGGAGAAATCCTGGAGAGTAACCGTCGTGGTAGCGATAACCGAATCGGGCAGGTGAGAGAACTGGAACGCTATCTTCGTTCCGAGGACCGTTTTACCTACTCCCTTGATCAGGCACGCGTTCGCCTGAAACGGGATTTCAATCGTGACCCAGTGGAAGACTTCCTGGTCAATCACCGTACTGGGCACTGCGAGTATTTTGCCAGTGCCCTGGCACTGATGTGTCGCAGCCAGGGAATCCCGGCTCGAGTCGTGGTTGGATACAAGGGAGGTGAATATAATCCGACAGGCCAGTTCTATCGCGTCCGTCAGTCCGATGCCCATGCCTGGGTCGAGGTTTTCCTGGCTCCAGACCAGCTGCCAGAGGAGCTGCGCAGCGCCTATCCCGTTGGACTGGTAGGCGGTTGGATGCGAGCGGACCCCACGATTCCTCGTGAGGACGAGGTC
>JAYGDH010000392.1:0-2566 GCA_046583055.1 Pirellulaceae bacterium
TATTTCCGATAGCGCATCTCAAGGGACTGGCCGGACCGTGGCTGAAAATCCAACCGATATCGATCTCCGCGTCCAACTGGGCCGGCTTTGTTTACCGAACCCAATCCTGGTGGCTTCCGGCACGTTTGGCTATGCTCGCGAGATGGAACACGTGGTCGACCTGGCACGACTGGGTGGCATTGTTCCCAAGACGATCACGTCGGAACCTCGCCGGGGCAACACGCCGTGGCGAACCGTGGAAACCTCCGCTGGCTTGCTCAATTCCATCGGTCTGGACAACGACGGCATTAACTCCTTCATTGATCATCACCTGCCTTACCTGGCCACGACAGGTTCCCCGGTCATTGTCAGCATTGCCGGGCGCAACATCGAGCAATACGTAGCCCTGGCCCAGCAGTTGGACCAGGCCGAGGGAGTGGCAGCGCTGGAATTAAACATTTCCTGTCCCAACGTGTCTGGCGGTGTCGATTACGGGACAGATCCCGACCTTTGTGGCCAGTTAGTCGCGCAGGTCCGAGCGTCCTGCCAGCTTCCGATACTGGCCAAGCTAACCCCCAACGTAACGGATATCCGCGTGATGGCGATGGCGGCCGCGGACAACGGAGCGGACGCCTTATGCCTGATCAATACACTACTGGGAATGGCCATCGACTGGCGTGGACGCCGACCGTTACTGGGAAACGTAGTGGGGGGGCTAAGTGGTCCGGCAATCAAGCCGGTCGCCTTACGATGCATTCACCAGGTGGCCCAGGTCACGGACGTTCCCTTGATTGGAATCGGTGGCATTGGCTGCCTTGATGATGTCATGGAATTCCTGGTTGCGGGGGCCTCTGCCGTGCAGATCGGAACGGCCAACTACTATGATCCAACGCTCACCATGCGACTCCTGGATGACTTACCGGTCGCCTTCCGGGATGCTGGAGCGGCGAGTATCGGAGAACTTGTCGGAACGCTACAGCTACCTGGTTCGGCTCCAGCCGTCAGTAACACGGAACCCGAGACCAACTCACTCTCCCCACCGGTCTAACCCGGTATACCATGGGGTCTGAAAACAGAACTGCAAGGAAAAGGTAATCGCATGCGAGTGCTCTCTGGAATTCAACCAACCGGTCGCTTTCACTGGGGCAACTACTTCGGCGCCATCCAGCAATACATTGACTTACAGCATGAGGATGAGTCCTATTATTTCCTCGCCAACCTGCATGCGTTAACAACTATTCGGGATGCCGATCAGATGCGGGAACTGACCCTGGAAGCAGCCCTGGACCTGCTGGCCCTGGGGCTGGATCCGGAGCAGGCCATCCTTTTCGTGCAATCCGATGTCCCACAGGTCTCCGAGATTACCTGGTTATTAATGACAGGAGCTCCCTTTGGCCTGCTGGAACGTTGCCACGCATACAAGGAGAAAAAAGAGAAGGGGATCAGTGCCGATGCCGGCCTGTTCACCTACCCGGTACTGATGGCTGCGGACATCCTGGCCTACGATTCGGACGTGGTACCGGTGGGCAGTGACCAGGTTCAACACATCGAGGTTTGCCGGGACCTGGCAGGAAGTTTCAATCACCAGTTTGGGGACGTTTTCGTGCTCCCCAAGGCCAAGGTCCTGGATGCCGCCCACAAGGTGCCTGGAACAGATGGCGAAAAAATGTCCAAGAGCTACGATAATACGATTGAATTGTTCGAGCCTGTCAAATCAATGCGCAAGAAGGTCATGCGTATCCCGACGGATTCACGGCCCATGGAAGATCCCAAAGAGCCGGACGATGACTTGCTCTACCAGCTCTACAGCCTGTTTGTCGACCAGTCGGCACGGGACGACATGGCCAGTACTTATCGGCAGGGAGGATTCGGATACGGGGATATCAAGAAAGCGCTGGCAGATGCTGCCGAAGCCTATTTCGCTCCTGCCCGTGAGCGTCGAGAGGCCCTGGCCGCGGATCCAGACCGTGTCCACCAGATCCTGGGAGACGGTGCCCAACGGGCACGCAAGAAAGCCGGCGAAGTCCTGGAGCGGGCTCAACAGGCCTGTGGATTAAAGCTATGAATGTATTTGGTATCGGCACCGACATCATTGAATGTCTTCGCATCGCCCAGATGATCGAACGGCACGGGGACCTGTTCATCAATCGCATCTACACTCCCAACGAGATCGATTACTGCAGTTCTCGCAAGGCAGCCACGCAACACTACGCGGGCCGCTGGGCAGCCAAGGAAGCCATCCTCAAGGCCATGGGAACCGGCTGGGCTCGCGGCATTCGCTGGCGTGATATCGAGATTCGCAACGAAGCAGGTGGTGCCCCGATCGTCACCCTTGGCGGTGGCGCACGCGACATCTGTGAAAGCCTCGGGGTCACCAGGATGCTAATCAGCATCTCCCACTGCCGTTCCCATGCCACCGCCTATGCACTGGCCCTGAACGCGTCCCAGGACACGAGCGAGGATTCCTAGCCTCCCCCCCTGGACCTGCGAAAACTACTCGGCAGGCGTTTCCGGCGTGTCGTCCTGCTGCTTGGTCACCTTCGTGCCAGCCGCGGCCTTTTTCTTGGTGGCCTTTTTCTTGGTGGCC
>JAYGDH010000375.1:0-3043 GCA_046583055.1 Pirellulaceae bacterium
GGCAACTGGCAAAGTGGCTATCAAGGGAACCTTGAAGCATTCTTCGGAGAATGGCGACGGGGTCCAAGTGACCGTTTACAGTAGCAGGCTAGGAAAACAGGGAAGCTGGCAGGCTGCCAACGGCAGTGTCGACTACGGGCTGACACTGGAAGTGGAAAAAGGCGACTTGATCGATACGATTATTGATGAACGAAAGACCCACACGTCCGACTCCTTTGCCAACAGCTATACCATTTCACTCATCGACAAAGAAACGGGTAAAGAAAAAACGTGGCCCTCGGAAAAGGGATTTCACGGTCCTATCAAGACCGACGAAGAGTTAACCTCCCCGCTGGTCGAGCAAGCTGCCTATGCCTGGGAGCTGGCCTACGGTCGCCCGCCAACGCGCGACGAAATCGAATTGGCAGCAACCTTTATCCGAACCCAGTTGCCGATTCTAATGGAACAGGAAACCAAGAGACCTATGCTGCAGGCCATGACAAATTTTTGCCAGGCCCTGATCAGTTCCAACGAATTCTTATACTCAGACTAGAACCACGGACCATCAATCATGAGTCACACTTCACCAATTCGAACCCGCCGTGAATTTCTCAGCCAGAATGCACTGGGAATGGGAAGCGTGGCGCTGGCGACCCTCCTGCACCAGGACAAGCTGCTGGGAACTCCGGCCAACGTCCCCCGGGGACCGCAGAAGTTCAACCTGGATCTCAAAAAACCACATTTCCAACCGCAAGCCAAGGCGATGATCTCCTTGTTCATGCACGGTGGGCCCGCTCACATGGATCTCACTGATCCCAAGCCTGAATTGCAGAGGATGAACGGCAAGACCTACCAGGGTGACATCCAGTACAGTTTTATCAAGCGCGCCAGCAAGCGCCTGCTGGGCAGCCGCTGGAAGTTTCGTAAGCATGGTGAATGTGGCACGGAGATTTCCGAGCTGCTCCCCAACATCGCGGGGATCGTGGACGATATCTGTCTAATTCGATCAATGCACACCGGGCACAACGGGCACGAGGTATCCATTCGTTACATGCACTCGGGCATTCCCTCGGTAACAGGGCGCCCGACCCTCGGATCGTGGTTGCTCTATGGCCTTGGTTCAGAGACCAACAACCTGCCTTCCTACATGGTGATGACCGACCCGGGTGGTCATCCCGTCGACAGTGTCCACAACTGGTCCAATGGCTGGATGCCCACCCTCTTCCAGGGAACTGTCATGCGGCCCAAGGATCCCCGCATCCTGAACCTGGATGCACCCGCGCATTTACGTGGTGCGATTCAACAGCATAACCTGGGGTTCCTGAACGCCATCAACCGCAAGCACCTGGAACGGCACCCGGGTGAATCCGACCTGGAAACCCGTATTTCCAGTTACGAGTTAGCAGCCCGCATGCAGACATCGGCCAAGGAGGCCCTGGACATCTCGCAGGAAACAGCCGAAACCCATCGCCTTTACGGGCTGGATGACGATGCCACGCGGGAATATGGAACACGCTGCCTGATCGCCCGTCGCCTGGTCGAACGAGGCGTGCGCTTTATCCAGCTGTTTCTCAATGGCCAACCCTGGGACAACCACCAGAACATCAAGAGCACCCTGCCAGCAGCCTGCAAACGGACTGACAAGCCAGCGGCAGGATTAGTCACGGATCTGAAACGACGCGGCCTGCTCGATACCACGATTGTCCACTGGGGTGGAGAAATTGGCCGACTGCCTGTTACCGAGGGAGAGGCTGCCAATAGTGGTCGGGATCACAACGGCCAGGGTTTCAGCACCTGGCTGGCTGGCGGGGGCATCAAGCCGGGCATGGTCTACGGTGAAACCGATGAAGTAGGCCATCGCGCGGTGGTCAACAAGGTAACCCCGAATGATTTCCAGGCCACGCTGTTACACCAGTTCGGGCTACAGTACGACAAGCTGGTTTTCTATCACAATGGCCAGGAACAATTACTGACCGACGGGCGACCGGCTCGCGTTGTCAAGGAAATCATCGCATGAACCGTACCTGGCTGTTGACCCTGGCAATGGAACAGGACACCAAGCAACCTGTGCTACAAGCCATGACAAATTTCTGCCAGGCCCCGATTAGTTCAAACGAATTCCTCTACTCAGACTAGAACCACGGATCATCCATCATGAGTCAGACTTCACCGATTCGAACCCGCCGTGAATTTCTCACCCAAAACGCACTGGGAATGGGAAGCGTAGCGCTGGCGACTCTCTTGCACCAGGACAAGCTGCTGGGAACTCCGGCCAACGTCCCCGGGGACCGCAGAAGTTCAACCTGGATCTCAAGAAACCCCATTTCAAACCGCAAGCTAAGGCGATGATCTCGCTGTTCATGCATGGTGGGCCCGCTCACATGGATCTCACCGATCCCAAGCCTGAATTACAGAGGATGAACGGCAAAACGTACCAGGGTGATATCCAGTTCAGTGATTTCAAGCGCGGCAGCAAGCGACTGATGGGCAGCCGCTGGAAGTTTCATAAGCATGGTGAATGTGGTACAGAAATCTCCGAGTTGCTCCCCAACATATCGGGAATCGTGGACGATATCTGCCTGATTCGATCAATGCACACCGGGTATAACGGACACGAGGTATCGATTCGTTACATGCACTCAGGCATCCCCTCGGTAACTGGACGCCCCACACTCGGATCGTGGCTGCTCTATGGCCTTGGTTCAGAGACCAACAACCTGCCATCTTACATGGTGATGACCGACCCAGGCGGGCATCCTGTCGACAGTGTTCACAACTGGTCCAACGGCTGGATGCCGACGCTCTACCAGGGAACGGTCATGCGACCCAAGGACCCCCGTATCCTGAACCTGGATGCTCCCGCGCATCTGCGCGGTGCGATTCAACAGTATAACCTGGGATTCCTGAATGCCATCAATCGCAAACACCTGGAACGACACCCGGGTGAAGCAGACCTGGAAACCCGTATCTCCAGTTATGAGTTAGCTGCCCGCATGCAGACCTCGGCCCAAGAGGCCCTCGATATCTCTCAGGAAACCGCCGAGACCCATCGCCTTTACGGGCT
>JAYGDH010000408.1:0-1541 GCA_046583055.1 Pirellulaceae bacterium
AACAACCTGCTGGATCTCGATAGCGCACTGCAGATTGCTCGTTCTTATGACGATCCTGCCGTGGCTGTCATTAAACATAATAATCCCTGTGGGGCAGCTGTTGCCGGGTCGATCAGCGATGCGGCTGCCAAGGCAATGGTCGGAGATCCACTAAGCGCATTCGGGTCGGTCCTGGGGTTGAATCGATCCGTGGATGAAGCGACTGCGGAATTGCTGGCAGAACCGGGTTTGTTCGTCGAGGCAATTGTTGCCCCGGGATTCTCGGCAGCCGCCCTGGAAATCTTGACGACCAAGCCGAAATGGAAAAAGAATGTCAGGTTGATGGACGTTGGCGACCTGGTGGCTCCCGCGAACGACCTACAGTTAAGGTACCTGGCTGGACAGGGTATCCTGGTACAAAGCCCTGACAATGCCCCGGATGAGCCGGACCAGTGGGAAATCGTTACCGCTGCCAGGCCCGATGAAGCGATGCTTGCTGAGCTGCAGTTTGCCTGGCAAATCGTTCGTCATATCAAGTCCAACGCGATTGCGATCTGCCGAGATCGCGCGCTGGTAGGAGCAGGAGCAGGGCAGATGAGCCGTGTCGATTCGGTGGAGATTGCCATTCGAAAGGCAGCTGATCGAGTCACCGGTTCGGTGCTTTCCTCAGATGCTTTCTTTCCCTTTCCGGATTCCATTGTCCAGGCGGCCGATGCCGGGGTGGTGGCTATTATCCAGCCCGGAGGATCACGGCGGGACGACGAAGTGATCGCAGCCTGCAACGAACGGCAGCTGCCCATGGTGTTTACCGGTCGTCGTCACTTTAAACATTAAGGTGCCCGCGCATGGCTGGAAGTAACATATTAGGCCAAATCGTTGCGACGAAACGGCAAGAGATTGAAACGGCAAAAATGTCTCGGCCAGTTCAGTCCCTGGTTGACCAGTTGGGGTCGGCGCCACCGGTACGAGACTTTCTTGGTGCCCTGTCGGCTGATGGTCCGATTAAACTGATTGCTGAAGTGAAGAAGGCCAGTCCGTCGAAAGGTCTGATCCGGGAAGATTTTGATCCCGTGCAGATTGCTCAATGCTACCAGCAGCATGGGGCAACCTGCCTGAGCGTCTTGACCGACGAACGTTACTTCCAGGGAAACCTGCAGTACCTCAGTGAAATCCGCCAGTCCGTTGATCTGCCTGTCCTGCGGAAAGATTTCGTGCTGGATTGCTACCAGGTGGTTGAAGCACGTGTGGCTGGAGCTGACGCAGTCTTGTTGATCGCAGAATGCCTCGATGACGACCAGTTACAGGTGTTACACGATCAAATCGTCGACCTGGGCATGACCCCGTTGGTTGAGTTTTACGAGCAGCAAAACCTGGAGCGTGTTCTTAAGATTGGCGCGCAACTGATCGGGGTAAATAACCGTAACCTGCAGACTTTTGAGACGGACTTGAATCACGTGATCCAGCTGCGATCACAGATTCCCCGGGATCGTTTGCTGGTAGGCGAGAGCGGGATTCATGGCTATGAAGATGCCCAGCGCCTGGCAAATGCCGGGATTGATGCC
>JAYGDH010000641.1:0-18169 GCA_046583055.1 Pirellulaceae bacterium
GGGGAAATATGATAGACCGAGCCAAGGTAAAGGCCGTTTTTCGTAACGAATGGCAGCAGACATTCACGGTCGGTCGCATGACAGGCTGGGTGCTGCTCTGCCTGTTTCCGGTCCTGTTAACGACACTCGTTTATCGCTTCGGTCCGATCGATTTCCAAACCACGGAAACCTGGACAATGATGTTGTTCGGTGTTTGTGAGATTGTTTGCTTGCTGCAACTGTTGCTCTGGGCGACTCCCTGGTTGTTCGTGGAACTGGAGGCACGCAACTGGATTTACCTTTCCGTGCGACCTGGTGGCAAGAGTGCTGTCTTGTTCGGCAAGTACCTGGCGGCCGCCACCCGGACCATGGTTGGAACCGTGATAGGCTTGCTGCTGGCATTGCTGGTTGCCAGGCCCGAAGATGGCACCTACGTGTTCCTGGTGCTGGGGACACTGATTGCGATATCCAGTTTCTCTTATGCGGCGATCTTTACTCTCTTGGGAGCTCTTTTCCCCAGGCGGGCCATGGTCATGGCGGTGGGATACAGCCTCGTGATTGAACTGTTGATTTCATTTGTACCGGCCGTGATCAACCAGGTATCGATCCAGTTTCGCCTCCGTTCCATGCTGTTCACCTGGATGGACTTCCTGGAAGTCCAGGGATCATGGAAGCCTTCTCCCGATTTTGAAGATATGCTGGGCAATTCGTCCGTGCTGTTGCACCTGGGAATCCTGCTGGTCATTAACGTGGCCCTGTTGGGGATCGCGAACCAGTTGGTCTGTCGACGCGAGCAGGTGATCAAGGTAGAAGCTTGATCACCTGGCGCAGCTTGCCATGTGTCCAGGGTGGCTGGCAGCGGCCAGTGCTCAGGAACCGGCCAGGGCAGTTCCCTGCGAGATGCCGGGAGCGGGTAACTGGCTGGATCCCATCAGGTACTGGTCCACGGCGCGTGCTGCGCCACGTCCCTCGTTGATTGCCCAGACCACGAGAGACTGGCCTCGTCGACAGTCGCCAGCGGTAAAGACACCGGGTAGGTTCGTACTGAACTCGCCATGGGCGGCCTGGTAATTGGAGCGGTCATCCAGGTCGACGCCCAGTGCCTCTGCCAGGTAATGTTCCGGCCCCAGGAATCCCATGGCCAGCAGGACCAGGTCCGCCTTCCAGATTTTTTCCGTTTCCGGAAGTTCGGCCATTTGCCACTGTCCGTTGACCTCGGTCCATGCCACGTTGACCGTACGGATGCCGGTTACATTGCCCTGCCCATCATCGACGAAATCCTTTGTCAGTATGCAGTAAGTGCGTGGATCATCCCCGAAGCGTGCCGCGACTTCATCGTGACCGTAATCGATCCGGAAAATTCGGGGCCACTGCGGCCAGGGATTATTTTCAGCCCGTTCCTCGGGAGGTTGTGGTAACAGTTCGAAGTTCACCAGGCTCTGGCAGCCGTGTCGCATGGACGTACCGATGCAGTCGGTTCCCGTGTCTCCGCCACCGATCACGATCACGTGCTTGTCCTGGGCGGAGATGTAATTCCCATCCTCCAGCTTGCTGTCCAGCAGGCTCCTGGTGTTGGCGGTCAGGAACTCCATGGCAAAGTGAATGCCGTTTAACTCGCGACCGGCCACGGGCAGGTCACGTGGTCGCGTGGCCCCGGTTGCCAACACCAGGGCATCGTTTTCCTCGTACAGTTCCTTCGGATCGACGTTATTACCAACGTCGGCGTCGGTCACGAATTCCACGCCCTCGGCTGCCAACACGTCCACTCTTCGTTGGACAACGTCTTTATCCAGCTTCATATTGGGAATGCCGTACATCAACAGGCCGCCGATACGGTCAGCGCGTTCCAGTACACGGACATGGTGGCCCACCTTGTTGAGTTGATCTGCGGCTGCCAGGCCGGATGGCCCGGATCCAATGATCGCCACTTTCTTGCCCGTACGGCTGGTGGGAGGATTGGGTTGAACCCAGCCCTCGGCAAACCCGCGATCGATGATCGCGTTTTCAATGTTCTTGATGGTTACCGGGGGATCGGTGATTCCCAGCACGCAGGCACCTTCACAGGGAGCCGGGCAGGTGCGGCCGGTAAACTCGGGGAAGTTATTGGTCTTGTGGAGTCGTTGCAGGGCCTCCTGCCAGCGACCCTCGTAAATCAGGTCATTCCATTCCGGGATCAGGTTGTCGATGGGACAGCCACTTGTTGACTGGCAAAAGGGTACCCCGCAATCCATGCAGCGCGCGCCCTGCGTCTGCAGATGGCTGTCTTCCGGCGCCGTGAAAATCTCGTCGTAATCTTCCAGCCGTACCAACGGTAAGCGATAGGGTACGGTTTGGCGATCGAATTCCTTGAATCCAGTTGGTTTCCCCATGGGCGTCGAATATCCAGTCAAAATAAGTAGATGAATGGTTCAGCCAGGTAACGCTGCTGGCGTTACCTGCCGATTCGTTGTTTTTTTAGACCGTCTCTCCAGCAGCCTCGGATGCTGCCAGCAACTTTTGTTCTTCCAGTACCCGCTTGTAGTCGGTCGGCATGACCTTGATGAATTCACCCAGGCAATCCGGCCAGCGGTTGAGCAGTTGTTCGGCAACACTCGACCCGGTGTACGTGTGATGCAGCTGAATCAGTTCCTTGAGTTCCGCGACGTCCTCGTCGGCTTCCACGGATTCCAGGCCGACCATTTCCAGGTTGCAGTTCAGGTTAAAGTCTCCCTTGACGTCCCAGATGTAGGCAATGCCTCCGGACATGCCGGCGGCAAAGTTGCGGCCGGTTGGTCCCAGGATCACGGTACGTCCACCGGTCATGTATTCACAGGCATGGTCACCAACTCCCTCGATGACTGCCCTGGCACCGCTGTTGCGAACGCAGAATCGTTCCGCGGCTCGTCCCCGGAAGAATGCCTGGCCACTGGTTGCACCGTACAGAACCACGTTGCCGACGAGGATATTCTCGGCGGGATCAAATGAACTTTCTGCAGGCGGATAGATCACGACCCGGCCACCAGAGAGCCCCTTGCCCACGTAATCGTTGGCGTCTCCCTCGAGATCGAGCGTGATTCCACTAGCCAGAAAGGCACCGAAACTCTGTCCCGCGGAACCCTTGAACCGTATGCTGATGGTATCGTCCGGTAAACAATCGGCGCCGTGTTGCTTGGCCACGTGATGGCTCAAAATCGTACCGACGGTGCGATTGGTATTGATGATCGGTAACTCGATGTCCACGCGTTCACCCCGTTCCAGGGCGGCTTCTGACAGTTCCAGCAACTGGTTGTCCAGGGCCAGTTCCAGGCCGTGGTCCTGGGGCTGGGTGCAGTAGACCTCGACATCGTCATGCGGTTTTTGTGCCGGTGCGAGGATTGGCGACAGGTCCAGCCCGTCGGATTTCCAGTGTTTGATTGCGTCGTTGGTGTCCAGGCAGTCCGCGCGTCCGACCATGTCATTGATGGTCCGAAAGCCGAGTTGCGCCATGATCTGGCGAGCTTCTTCAGCCACCATGAACAGGTAATTTACAACATGTTCCGGCTTCCCAATGAACTTCTTTCGAAGTTCTGGATCCTGGGTCGCAATCCCAACAGGACAGGTGTTGAGGTGGCATTTCCGCATCATGATACAGCCCAGCGCGATCAGGGGGGCCGTCGAGAATCCCATTTCCTCGGCTCCCAGCAGGGCCGCAATCACGACGTCGCGTCCGGTTTTTAAGCCGCCATCCGTTTGCAGGACGACCCGGCTGCGGAGGTCATTCAGGACCAGTGTCTGGTGGGTTTCGGCGATTCCAAGTTCCCAGGGTAAGCCGGCATGCTTGATACTGGTCAGGGGGGACGCCCCGGTACCACCGGATGCCCCGGAGATCAGGATATGGTCCGCATGGGCCTTGGCGACCCCGGCCGCGACTGTACCCACGCCCACCTCGGAGACCAGTTTGACACTGATACGTGCCGAGGGATTGGAATTCTTCAGGTCGTGAATCAACTGGGCCAGGTCTTCAATCGAGTAAATATCATGATGGGGCGGCGGACTGATCAGTCCCACGCCCGGGGTGGAGTAGCGAATACGGGCAATGTTCTGGTCAACCTTGCGCCCGGGCAGTTCGCCCCCTTCACCTGGCTTGGCCCCCTGCGAGATCTTGATCTGTATCTCGTCCGCGTTGGCCAGGTACCAGATCGTCACGCCGAAACGGCCCGATGCTACCTGCTTGATGGCAGATCGCTTGGAGTCACCGTTGGGAAGGGGATCAAAACGGACAGGGTCTTCTCCTCCCTCTCCCGTGTTACTCTTGCCGCCAACACGATTCATGGCAATCGCCAGGGTTTCATGCGACTCGGCCGAGATGGAACCGAAACTCATGGCTCCCGTGCAAAAGCGTTTCACGATTTCACTGGCCGGTTCGACTTCGTCCAGCGGGATTGGACCGCCGTTGACTCCCTCGCGGAATCGCAACAGGCCCTTCAAGGCACATCGTGTGCGGGCGTCCTCGTTGACATGTTTTGAGAATCGCCAGTAGGCATCCGGGTCATTGGCACGTGCAGCCATCTGGATGTCCGTGATGGACTCTGGATCCCACATGTGCCGCTCTCCCTCGGCTCGCCAGTGAAATTCACCCGGGTTGGAGAGCGTGGAAAGTAGATCTTCCGGTCGATCCGGGTAGCCCAGCTGATGTCGTCGTTGCATTTCCTGGCTCAATACGTCCAGGCTGACTCCCTGCACGCGACTGGCGGTACCCACGAAACTAAGTTCTATCACCTCGTCCATCAGGCCGATGGCCTCGAAGATCTGTGCGCCCTTGTAGGATTGCAGCGTCGAGATTCCCATCTTGGCCATGACTTTTAGCATGCCCTTGGCCACACCCTTGCGATAGGCTGCCACGATCTTGTCCGCGGTATCGAATTCGTCTGCATTGACGAGTCCTTCCTGTTGAGCGTGCCAGAGGGACTCGAATGCCAGGTAAGGATTAATGGCGTCAGCGCCGTAACCAATGAGCAGGCAATGGTGATGGACTTCTCGTGCTTCACCTGTTTCCAGGACGATTCCGATGCGGGTTCGGAGAGCTTGGCTGACCAGGTGATGATGGACCGCGCCGGAAGCAAGCAGGGAACTGAGTGGGATGCGATCAGGACCGATGTTACGATCGGACAGGACGATCAGGCTAAAGCCATCCTCGATGGCTTGTTCCGCTTCCTGGCAGATTCGCTGGATTGCCTGGACCATCCCATGATCGCCAGCGGATTTTGCAAAGGTCATATCGATGGTGCGGGTACGCCAGCCCCGGTGATCCATCTGCTTGATGTCCGTCAGTTCCTGGTTCGTGAGAATCGGGTGTGGGACCAGTAATCGCTGGGCATGACCGGCATCGGAGGCAAGCAGGTTTCCTTCCGGACCAATGTAGCATTCCAGCGACATGATGATTTCTTCGCGGATGGAATCAATGGCCGGGTTCGTGACCTGGGCAAATAGTTGCTTGAAGTAGTCGTACAGCATCCGTGGCTTGTCACTGAGGCAGGCCAGCGAGGCATCATTGCCCATGGATCCGACCGGGTCCCGTTCTTGTTCGATCAGTGGCAGTAGCATGAACTGGATGGTTTCCAGCGTATAGCCAAAGGCCTGCATACGAGCCAACACGGTCTCTGCGTCCAGTCCTTCTGCAGCCGTATCACTGGCCAGGTCAGCCAGGGTGATGCGCTGGTCCTTGAGCCATTGGACATAGGGGCGTCGTTGTGAGAACTCGGCCTTGAGTTCCTGGTCCGGTATCAGGGTTCCCTGGTCAAAGTCAACCAGGAACATGCGACCAGGCTTTAAGCGACCCTTGGATTTAACCAGTTTTGGATCGACTGGCAGGACGCCGACTTCACTGGCCATGATCACCCGGTCATCATGGGTCAGGTAGTAGCGACTGGGCCGCAGGCCATTGCGATCCAAAACGGCACCGATGTATTGACCGTCGGTAAAGACGATGGAGGCCGGGCCATCCCAGGGTTCCATCAGGCAGCTGTGGTACTCGTAGAATGCGCGTTTCGCTTCCGGCATTGTTTCATGTTTTTGCCAGGCCTCGGGAATCATCATCATGACCGATTCCTGCAGCGATCGGCCCGTCATCAAGAGGAATTCCAGCACGTTGTCGAAGGTACCTGAATCAGAACAGTCCGGCTCGACCACCGGGAATAGATTTTTCAGTTGATCGCCAAACATGTCTGTCTGCATCGTGCCCTCGCGAGCACGCATCCAGTTAATGTTTCCCCGCAGCGTATTGATTTCACCATTGTGTGACATGAAGCGATTGGGCTGCGCACGATCCCAGCTGGGGAAGGTGTTGGTGGAAAATCGCGAATGCACCATGGCCAGGTGGGTCTGGTAGTCGGGATCCGTGAGATCCGGGTAATACGGCAGGAGTTGATCAGGAGTCAGCATCCCCTTGTAGATCATGACCTGGGAGGAAAGGCTGCAGATGTAGAACATCATTCTTTCCTGCAGGCTCGCATCCGTGCGCAGCAGGTGGCTGGCCTGCTTGCGAACCATGTACAGTTCCTGCTCGAAGGCAGTGGCCTTGATGCCCCGGACCGCCGCAATAAAAAGCTGCTCGATGTGAGGTGCGGCAGCACGTGCGGTGGGGCCGATGTCTGCTTCATCCGGCCGGGTGGGGACCGTACGCCAGCCGACGAGTCGCTGGCCACGCTCGCTGATCAGGCGTTCCACCACGTCCTTGCAGTGCTGGCGTTCCGTGGCGTCCGTGGGCAGGAACACGATGCCAGCTCCGAATTGGCCAGTGTCTGGCAGTTCGGAATCGAATTCTTCGCGGGCAATCTTTTTCAGGAACACTTCCGGCAAGCCAGTGAGGATACCTGCACCATCGCCGGTATTGGGCTCGCAGCCACAGGCTCCACGGTGATTCATGTTGCGCAGAATCTGGTCGGCATCCAGGACGATCTGGTGACTCGGTTGACCCTTGATATGCGCCACGAATCCAACCCCGCAACTGTCCTTCTCGTTGGCGGGATCGTAGAGGCCCTGTTTTTCAGGAAACGTATGCTTGTTCGTATTTGGTGTCATAAAAAGTTTCAGGTAACAGCGATTTCAGCCGCTGGCTGAGAATCGACATTGGTATGTCCTATTGTGGTTGTTGCTTGTTCGAGATTGGTTTGTTGCTGCAACAGGTGAATGAACTCGGTAGCTGTTTTTCCCAGCTTCACGTTGCGGCGATGAATGATTCCCACGGGTCGAATGAGTTCGTGGTCAGCGATCGTGGCCGTGGATAAAGTGCCCGACTTGAGCTCGCGGGAAACCGTTTGCTCGGGCAGGATACTCACCCCGGCGTTGATCTCAAGAGCTCGCTTGAGTGTCTCGATGTTGTCAAATTCCATGGCCACGTTAACGTCCACTCGATTGGCAGCGAGTATCTTGTCAATCTTTTGACGAATCTTCAGGTGCTCATCAAAAGCGACGACGTCCAGTCCCTGCAGGTCGCTGAGCTGGATTGTCTTGCGATTAGCCAGTGGATGGTCTTTCGAACAGACAAAGACCATCGGTTCGTCCCGCCAGGGAATTGCCAGGATGTTACGGGAACTCTTCGGGTAACTGACCAGTCCCACGTCCACCTGGTCATTTTCGACCAGCTCGTATACCCGGCTAGGATGCTGGTAGCTAAGCCGCACGTTGGCCTTCCGGTTACGTTGCAGGAAATCCTTCACGAACTGGTCCATGTAACCAATGCCGATCGAGTAAATCGAGGCAACCTTGACCCGCCCAGCAACCTCGTGCTGAAGCGAACGAACGTTGTCTTCCAGGGTTTCCAGACGCTGGACCAACTTGCGACAACCCTCGTAGTAAAGTTTCCCGGCGGCAGTTACCACGAAAGGACGCTTGGAACGGTCCAGTAACTGGACTCCCAAGCGTCGTTCCAACTGGTGGACCGTTTGACTGGCGCTGGACTGGGAAATGCTGTTGGCATCCGCAGCCCGGGAAAAACTACGGCATCCCACCACGTCACAAAAGATCTTCAGAGACTTTACGTGCATGCGATAAACCCCTTCCGCCTCGAGGCTTACGTAGTATTAAGAAAATAAATACAGTGTAAATACAAGATTAGATAAGTGAATGTCAACATAGAGCTTGAAGGCGGCTGCGTCAAGGAGGTGAAATTCTTGAGATCTTGCTTTGAGGGCTCCCGCAGAGAAATTAAGAAATGTCTGTTGAATGGTTCGTTCACCTTCCCGTGCTGGGGCGGCGGTAGTCCAGTGGCGGCTTCTGACCAGGTTGCATCAATGTCTTGTATGGGTGGTCTCCGAGGCGTTCACGATGTTCAGCCTGGGCCGCCTTCAGGAGTTGAGGCTGTGTGTATAGGTCCCAGGCCGTGGCGGCCAGTACGCGCGCGGCCAGGTTCATCCCCTTGCGACCGATGGAACTGCCTCCACTGGCAACGACTTGCCAGGAATGGCCAGGTGTACCGGGGACAAAACAGGCGGCATTAAAACCGGTCGTGGGAACGACCCAGGAAACGTCTCCCACGTCGGTTGATCCCATTCCCACGGTACCACTCTGGTCGATCACTTCCTGGATAGAATCGAGTGGCATGGGCTTGTCCAGGGTTTGTTGTAGTCGGGTCGCAAACTGGACCTCTTCCTCGTTGTAACGGAGATCGTTCAGTTCCTTTAGATTTCTCATGCTCACCTGGGCCAGCACGTTATTGGGCAGGATTTCCAGGATGCCACCCTGGAAGTTGATTTCCAGTTTCGTTTCCGTTGCCAGGGCTCCGGCTTGCGCACAAAGTACCAGCCGGCGATAGAGATCCCGAATAACGGTGGATTTGGGATGGCGGATGTAGTAGTAGACTTCTGCGAAGTCAGGGACCACGTTGGGTGCCAATCCTCCGGCGGTAATCACGTGATGGATACGGGTGTCCGGTGGCGTGTGTTCTCGCAGGAGTTGAGCAGCATGGTTCGTCAGTTCCACGGCATCCAGCGCCGATCGACCTTCGTCCGGGGCACCGGCAGCATGAGCACTTTTTCCATGGAAGCGAAATTTGACGGCGTTGCGAGCCAGGCTGCTGCGGTCACCGGCCGCGTTCTTGCTTGCTGGATGCCAGTGCAGGACCGCGCTGCAATCCTTGAACAGGCCGGCGTGCACCAGGAAGACCTTCGCACTGCCGCCTTCTTCTGCCGGACACCCGTAGAATCGCACGGTTCCCGATAGCTGACCGGCTTTGATTTGTTCTGCGATGGCGATGGCAGCTGATGCCGAGGCCACTCCGAAAAGATGGTGCCCACATCCCTGGCCGTAAAGGTTGCCGGTATTTTTCTGACGGTAGGGAACTACTTGCTGGGATAGCCCGGGCAGCGCATCGTATTCACCGAGGATTCCGATCACGGGTTGGCCCTGGCCGTAGGTTGCCGTGAAGGCCGTAGGAATATTTGCAACTCCCTGCTCGATACGAAAACCAGCCTCCGAAAGGATCTTGGCCAGCAACGCGGAGGACTTGGTCTCCTGGTAGCCAGGTTCGGCCCATTCCCAGATTTTCAGCGCTGCTTGCCAGCTGGCGCTGTCCCGACGGTTAATGGATGCAGAGAGCGCGGCTTTTTGTGCGAGGGCTGAGACGGGTAACTGGCAGGCTACCAGCACCAGGGCCAGGACGATTTTTAACAGTCGAAGATACTTCATGGTTTCACCGAATGAAAAAGGTGTTTGCAATCAACGGGGTTTGGTCCGGGCCGCTCACGCGCCGGGCCCCTGCTGGAAACCTATCATAGCGGGACGTGGTCCCCGGATCGACAACCTGTCGCCAGGGAAGGCATGTGTCGGGTTAGCAACGAGGGCTTCCTTTTTCTGCCGGGGTCTGCTGTTGGACCGGTTTTTGACTCGATACACTGGTCAGGGAAGAAAAATTTATCCACGGGGGAGTTTTACTTATGACTGCTCACCAGAAGAGTGGCAGGTACCTCGGAGCCATGTTGTTGCTGGCAGTCCTGGGATGGACCAGCTGCCAGGAAGTTTCCGCGGCCGAGTTGCATCAGCAGGAAAAGAAAACGGTAGCTGGCAAGCCGGAAAAGCTGTTCGTTGCTACGCCACTGACCGAAAAAAATAAGTTTACCGGTGGCATCGAGGGCCCGGCCTGTGATGCGGAGGGAAATGTTTACGCGGTGAATTTCGCTCGGCAAAGTACCATTGGCCGCGTGGCCAGTAACGGAAAGTCCGAGCTGTTTGTCGACCTGCCCAAGGGGAGTACTGGTAATGGTATTCGGTTTAGCCAACAGGGCGTGATGTTCGTGGCTGACTACACGGGGCAGAACATTTTGCAGATCGATATGAAATCCAGGAAGATTTCAGTATTGGCTCATGAACCGAAGATGAACCAGCCAAATGACCTGGCCATCGGGCCTGCCGGCATCCTTTACGCCAGCGATCCCAACTGGGCAGCCGGGGTTGGACAGCTCTGGCGGATCGATCGCCAGGGAGTTGTGACCCGGGTGGCAGCGGACCTGGGAACCACCAACGGGGTGGAAGTCAGTCCGGACGGCAAGTCGCTGTACGTGAATGAGAGTGTCCAGCGCAATGTCTGGGCGTTCACGATTACGGCGACAGGTAAGTTAACTGACAAGCGGTTGATTAAGAAATTTCCTGACCACGGCTTTGATGGCATGCGTTGTGACGTGGACGGCAATCTTTACATCACGCGTCATGGCAAGGGGACCGTTGTGAAAATGACTCCCGCTGGAAAGATCCTGCAGGAGGTTCCCGTGCTGGGTAAGAAACCATCTAATATCTGTTTTGGCGGAACCGATGGACGGACGGCATACGTGACAGAAATGGAACATGGTCGTATCGTGCAGTTTCGTGTCGATCGTCCTGGCCTTGCCTGGCAGCGATGGAAAAAGTAAATCAACTCAGGAGGTAAGAGACGTGCTGGCAGGAGAAATATACGGTCCAAAGCAGATCAGGTTGGTTGACGCACCGGAACCCGAATTGGATCCGGGTGGTTCTGGACAGATCATTTTTCAACCGGAACTGAGTTGCCTGTGTGGTTCTGACATGCTGTTTTTTGAACAGGAACATGAAGAGTATAAACCGCGGCTCGGACATTCTCTGCACGAGATGATAGGCAGGGTCGTGGCAACTAACGGTGAACGCTACCAGGTGAATGACCGAGTCCTGTGTGTACCGAATGATCAAAACGGCCTCTGGGAACGGTATTGCGTTGATGAGAATCGGGCCATCCCGGTCGATCCCAGGCCCGTGGAAGAAGAAGCCTTGATGGCCCAGCCGCTGGGCACGGTGATCCTGGCCATGCAACGCGTGCCGCCGGTACTGGGGCAAAGCGTGGTCGTGGTGGGACAGGGCCCCATGGGCCAGTTGTTTTGCGCCACGCTGAGGAATCTGGGAGCCCGGCAGATCATCGCCGTTGACAAGCTTGGTTGTCGGCTTCAAACCAGTCTGAAAATGGGAGCCACCGACGTGGTGGATTCCTCCGAGGTGGATCCTGAGGAAGCTGTCCTGGGCCTGACCGATGGTGCCGGCGCTGACCTGGTAATCGAGGTGGTAGGGCATACGGAGCAGGTATTGAACCTCTGCGTGGATCTTTGCCGAGTGGACGGTACGATTCTCTTTTTCGGCGTGCCGATGAACCGGATCGACCAGATCGAATGGCGTAAGCTGTTCTGGAGGCGGCAGAATATTGTGACTAGTGTCGGCCCTGATTTCCGAACGGACTTTCCGTTGGCGATGCAATGGATTGCCGAGAAGCGGATGGATGTGTCACCGCTGATTACCCACCGATACCCGCTGGCGGAAGTTCAGCGAGCTTTTGACCAGTATCACGCACGGAGTGACGATGGCTTGAAGATCCTGCTCGATTTTCCCTCGGCACAATAGTGCCAGCGTTGATCAACAGCAGGATTGATCAGGAGATTCCATCAGGATTGAAGTAGTCCGGTTCACCGGTTGCCTTCCACTTGATATTGCAGCCAAGACTTGGCTTTTGCTCGCTGGAGACTTCCTGTCCGGCCAGCACGGCATCGACCGCCTGGCGCAGATCCTCGCCGGTCACGGGAATTCCGGAATCCGGACGACTGGAATCAAACTGTCCCCGGTAGACCAGCTTCTGTTCCCCGTCGAAGAGAAAGAAATCAGGGGTGCAGGCGGCCCGGTAGGCAATGGCAACTTCCTGTTCCTCGTCGTACAGGTAGGGAAAGACGTAACCACGTTGTTCCGCCTCGTGGATCATCTGCTCGGGAGAATCCTGGGGATGACTGGAAACATCGTTGGAGCTGATGCCGACGATGGCCAGCCCGGAACCATGATAATCAAGTGCAAATTGTGCCAGCGCAGAGGCCAGGTGGATCACGAAAGGACAGTGATTGCACATGAAAATGACCAGCATTCCAGGGGCATCGCGGAAATCGTCTCGAGAGACTGTCTCACCATTAACATTTAGCAGGGAAAAGGCAGGAGCGGGTGTTCCCAGTGGCAACATGGTACTGGCTGTTTTCACCATGATTAAAATCCTTGTATCGAGAAACAGCGGGATGATTGTTCAATGGAATTCAGGTCGTAACGTACCATAAAAAAAACGGTATGCCAGTGTCCCGATCGGCGTTCTCAAGCAGCCATGGTTCCTCACCCGGGCAGGGAAACACGTGAAAAGAGTTGGCTGGCATTGGCAGTTGTCTGTTGAGCCAGGATCTCCAGTGAGATCCCTCTGGCCTCGGCCAGGCAGGCCGCTGTATGGATCATCAATGCGGGCTCATTGGGGCGTTGTCCCCGGTGGGGATGCGGTGACAGGTAGGGCGCGTCGGTTTCCAGTAACAGTCGGTCATTCGCAATGCCTGCTGCGACCGATCGCAACTCGTCGGATTTCTTGAAGGTAACCATGCCGGCAAAACTGATATAGAGACCCAGTTCGAGGCACTCCTCTGCCAGCGCGGCGTCGCCCGTGAAGGAATGCATGACGCCCTGCAGGGGGCCGCGCTGCCTGGCGTCACGGAGCATTGCCACGATATCAGCGCCACATTCCCGCATGTGGACGATGAAGGGTATCTGCAGGTCCTGGGATAGGCGGATGTGCCGGTCAAAGTAATCCTGCTGCATGGCGAAGGGCGTATAGTCCCAGTGGCGATCCAGTCCGGTTTCGCCCAGCGCCACGACCTGCGGAGACTGGGCCAGTTCCACGATCTGGTCCCAGTCATGTTCCCCGGCCTCGGCACAGTAGTTGGGCTGAATGCCCACGCTGGGAAAAACGTGGTCAAAGGAGCCGGCGATTTCCAGGCACCGACGACTGGAGGCCAGCGTGGTTGCCACGCTGATGATCGACTTGACACCGGCCTGCGATGCACGTTGCACGACGGCTTGCCGATCGTCCTGGAAAACATCTTCGTCCAGGTGCGCATGGGTATCGAACAGTGTCATGACTTATCCTGGTTGGCGAGACAGGAAAAAATTCTCGACGATGGTTAGCTTGGTTGATTCGAAACGTCGATCAGGTGGAGTAGGTATCCGGGATGCCTAGGCATCTGATTGAGCGGCCACCAGTTCCTGTAGTGAGTCCAGGTTTCCCTTGGCAGCGCCTAGCGATTCCTCGGCCAGGGCCTGGGCCAGTGGGGCCGAGCCGAGTGGCTCGATGCATTCCTGGATGGCCGCAATGTCATTTTCCTGGCGTTGTATGAGAAGACCCAACAAGTAATCGACCGACAAATCATGAAGGCTAGCGAATTCCATTGGAAATTTACCCTGCAGGATTTCGCCGCCGCCGGAAAGAATCATCTCCCCCAGACGGTCTGCAGTTCGTTGGACCTCGTCTGCCATTGTTTCAAGGACATCGCCTACTCCGTGGAAATCCTTGCGAATCCAGGGGACCGCGTAATGCAGGTAAGCTACCAGAGATCGGCTGTGGACGATCCGCAGTCGATTGAGAAGCGTATTGGTTTCAGTCGCGTTCATGAGAGGGGTTACCAGCGATTCGTGACCTAGCGGGATGTGACAGCCAAAGAATTCGATAGGGAGTCTAAAACAACGAACCTGCTGCGGCACGGGTAAAATCGTACAACCAGTTCCAGCCAACGATCAAAAGTACCGTCGGGATTGTTAGCAACACGACGTAGGCTCCCGGCCCCGAATGCATGGGTAGTGAGATCGGTTCACGGTCGGACGGGGCGTCATCGAGAATCGTCGTCTTGACCACGCGCAGGTAATAGAACAGGCTGATCACCGTGTTAATACCGCCGATGACCAGCAGCCACAGGAGATAATTGGCGGTACCGGCAGAATGGATGTAGCCATCTGCCAGGGAAGCAAAGATGGCAAATTTTCCAATGAAGCCCGCCAGCGGGGGCAGTCCTACCAGGCTAAACATCATCAGGGCCAGGCAGATGGTTATGCCCGGACACTGCTTGATTAAGCCGGCATAATCGGCGATCTCTTCGCTGCCCAGCTGGTTGCGCAGGAACGCGACCACGGCGAAAACACCAAGGTTCATGAAGAGGTAGGTGAAGATATAAATGGACAGTGCTGCCACGGCCGCTTCCGCTCCATCGGGACTGGTACCGGCCAGTACCATGATCGGTGGAATGGCCATCATCATGTAGCCCGCATGGGCAATCGTTGAGTAGGCCAGCAGCCGCTTGATGTTGGTTTGTCCGTAAGCGGCCAGGTTGCCGAAGGTGCAGGTAATGACAGCCAGCAGGGCAATCAACTTACCGATAAAGGATCGGATATCGGCCAGGTTTGTATTGGCGACAGCCCCCGGTTGAGTGGTGGGTTCCGGTAGTTTCTCTGCCACCGCAAACAGTCCACTACTGCTAGGGATGGGTGCGTCCTGCTGGGCAACCGGTGCGTGGCCAGGCTCGATTCCCACGGGTGCAATCGTACTGAATCCGATAGCGATGCGAACCAGCAGCGCCAGGGCAGCCGCTTTGGAAGCAATACTCAGGAAAGCATTGACCTCGGCACAGGCCCCCTCGAAAACGTCCGGGCACCAGAAGTGAAAGGGAACAGCTGACAGTTTAAAAGCCAGTCCGGTGACGATCATGAGCCCAGCCAATGTCAGGACCATCATCTCTGATTCGGCCAACTCCTGTACGGCCAGTTGCGAGGCCAGGGTAGGTAAATGGACGGTGCCGACAAGGCCAGCCACGAGGCTAATCCCGTACAGCATGATGCCCGCTGCACCAGCGCCATAGACCGCGTACTTGAGGGCAGCTTCACTGCCCCGACGACGTCCTTTCAGCATTCCGGCCAACACGTAGGATGGCACACTGGCCATTTCAATTGCCATGAAGACCATCAGTAAATGGTTGGCCGTGGCCATCAGGCACATTCCCAGCGTGGCCCCCAGGACCAGCGAGTAAATGTCGGCGCCGTCTTCACGATCAGGGATTCCCGACAGCTTGGTGAAGATCACGAACAACACGGCAAATCCCAGCAGGATCAGTCGCATGTAGATCGTGAACGAATCGTAGACCAGCATGCCGGTGAAGATTTCCATTCGCGAGATCGATTCCGCCTGGAAAAGCTGTAGCGGGTTGGCCAGCACGAATCCGACCGCCGAACCCGCCAACGCAACCCAGAATACATCCAGTTTCTTGAGCGAGTCGAAAAGACGAACGGTCAGCAGCAGGACGATTGTCAGGCAAATGACCAGCTCGGGCAGGAAAGCACCCAGGCTTGAATCACGCGTGATCGAGAAGAAACCGCCACTGGCGGTTCCCTTGGTGTTGACGATCAGATCGCTTACCAGGTCGTGAATGTTCACCGAAAACTACTTTCTGCTGTCGACTTGTGATGATGATGGATTGATTGAAACACTTGTGAGTTACCTGGCCACGGTTGCAGGGGATGCGGCTAACCCGGAGGAACTCTCCGTTGCATCTTTCCTGGATACACCCGCGGAGCTGTCAACTGCTGACGCTTCCGATTCCTGCTGGCCGACGACCGGAGCGGGCTGATCCCCAGGTGCCTTTGCTGCCTCTTCCGTTGCTTCTGCTTCTGTTGCTGCAGGTCGATCCTTGACGTTCTTGGTCCACTCGGTGAGATCCTTGACCTGTCGACTAATCGTCGGGTCTATGTACTTCAGGACCGTGTGGTGCGGCAGGACGCCGAAGATAATTGCGAAAGCCAGTAGCACACCACCGATGAGACGTTCACGCGTGGTGCTGGGGGTCAATGCTTCCTCGTGGGGTCCCTTGTACTCGGCCCCCAGGTAAACACGTTGGACACACCAGAGGATGTACCCGGCTGTGAGAATCACCACGGCTGCCGAAATCACGGCCAATACCATGCTGTATTTCCAGACAGATAAAACCACCAGCACTTCGCCGATGAATCCACAGAGCCCCGGTAGTCCCAGGCCAGCAAAGAAAAGCCCCATGGCCATCGCCGTGTAAACCGGCATGCGGTTATAGAGACCTCCGAATTCGTTGAGATTGCGATGATGCACCCGGTCGTAAAGGATGCCTACCATGAAGAACATGCCGGCCGAACTGATGCCGTGACCAATCATCTGGAACATCGCTCCCTGGATGCCCATGTTCCAGTAAGCAGAATCGTAGTAAGGACCCGAAACAGACCAAACACCCAGGCCGAGCAAGACATAGCCCATGTGACTCACGGAACTATAGGCGACCATTCGTTTAAAGTCGGTTTGCGCCAGGGCGGCAAAGGCACCGTACACCATGCTGATGGCACCCAGGGCACAGACCAGGTAAGCCAGGTCATAGCCGCCATGCGGACAGATGGGATAGCAGATGCGGATGATCCCGTATCCCCCCATCTTCAGCAGGACGCCGGCCAGGATCATTGAAATCGGAGTGGGAGCCTCGACGTGAGCATCAGGTAACCAGGTATGGAAAGGTACCGAGGGCACCTTGATAATGAACCCGATCAGCAACAGCAGGAAGGCGGTTCGCTGCCAGGCCGGGCTGATCAGTTCCGTGTGCTGGCCCATGGCCGCCAGGGCCTGGATATTGAACGTGTGTATTTTCCCACCGGGATCACTCGCCAGTTTCCCCTGGACCTCGGCGGTCACGGACCAGTGTAGGTTCAAGTTTGCCCACACCACGTCACCACCGTCCAGGTCGGAGTGACGAGCTAGCTCGACCAGGTCACTGCTGAAATACAGGATTAGCAGGGCGATCAGCATCAGGACGCTACCGAATAACGTGTAGAGAAAGAATTTCATGGCAGCATATTCGCGGCGTGGCCCACCCCAGATGCCAATCAGGAAGTACATGGGTAAGAGCATGACTTCCCAGAAAACATAAAACAGGAAGAAGTCCAGGGCCATGAAGACACCCAGCATGCCGGTTTCCAGCAGCAGGAAGAGGATGCAATATCCCTTGATATGCTTGGTAATGGACCAACTGGCCCCCATGGCCAACACGCAGATGAAGGCTGTTAACATCACCAGCGGGAAACTGATTCCGTCCAGGCCCATGAAATAGTAGATATTAAAGGATGGAATCCAGGACTTGTTAAAGACCTGCTGCATCTGTTTTGCGTCTTCACCAACAGTTTCAAACTGCGTCAACAGGCCAAACACGCAGAGTGCCAGCACGACCAGCGTCAGGACCAGCGTGGCCCAGCGGATTTCTGTGGCGCGGTTGCCGGGGATGAACGCTAACACCAGAGCCCCAAGGGCCGGCAGGAAGACGATGGCACTGAGTAATATTGAAGGATTGTCCATTTCGTTATTTCCGCTTGTTTCTGTTTATGATCGGATAATGTCGTGAAAGGCGACTGTGCTCCAAGGATCCACTAGAAAAAACTAACCATCAGGAATAGTGCGACTGTCCCAACGACGATAAACAGGACGTACTGACGAAGTTGTCCCGTTTGCACGTTACGCAGGGAGTTTCCAATCCGCTGGGTCCAGCGGCCGATGCCATTGGACAGGCCATCGATGATCGAATGCTCCAGGAGGCTATTCCAGATCGAGGCCAGCATACGCGTTCCCCGCACGATGCCATGCAGGATGCCATCCAAAACCTTGGTGTCGAAGGCAGTCACTACTTTCGAAATCGCATGGGTCGGTTTGACGAACAAGACATCGTACAACTCGTCGAACCACCACTTGTTCAACAGGAATCGATGCAGCGGACGGAAGGAACGGCTCGTTTCCTCGGCGTCCAGTTTTTTCCACCAGTAAAACACAGCGGCCAGCAGGATGCCGACAATCCCCGTGGCAAAAGCCAATAGCGTGACCGGTTTCTTGATTTCCCAG
>JAYGDH010000659.1:0-2276 GCA_046583055.1 Pirellulaceae bacterium
GCGGTCGCCAACACGGTCTCGCTGATTGACGTATCTAACCCGGCCAAGCTCGCTGCCGTGGCCACCGTCCCGCTCCAGGATCCCACCGACCCGGCGGTCAAGCGTGGACGTATCGCATTCAACACGGCCGCCGCCTCTAGCACCGGCACTTTTTCCTGTGCCAGTTGCCATCCAGACGGCCATACCGACCAACTTCTCTGGGTCCTGAAAACTCCCATCGTTACGGGGGGCAACCAGATCATGCCTCGTTCCACCATGCCCATTCGCGGCCTCCGCGACACGGAACCATATCACTGGGACGGTATTCCAGGGGATCCCTACGGAGGCAACAACAGTGCCAACGTGCGCCGACGCGTCAAACCCAACAGTGACATCAAGGATGTCACCAGTGCTCCGCGCAACCTGATCGATTCCGGCCTCGCCAGCACCATGAAATTAGCCACCGATGCCACGACCAACGACGAAGGTAAATCCGGTCACCTGTCCGCAGCCGAGCGAGACGACATGGCCAGGTTCCTGCTCAGCGTCACTTACCCGCCAGCGCAGCGACGACCCTATACCAATGTCGTCTCCGACAGGGCACGCAACGGATTTGAACTCTTCCACGTGAAGGGAGACCTGGACAAGAAGCCCAAGCCGAACGTCTGTGGCAACTGTCACCGCATGCCGTTCCTGGTCAGTACCAATACGCCGGGAACCGGGATGGATGCACCCACCTGGCGGGGGGCGTACGATCGTTGGCTGATCCTGCCCCAGGGTCGCCTGAACATTATTGACTTTGATTTCTTTCGCCGCATTGCGGAGCGGGGCACCCCGGAACGCAAGGTCTGGCAAATGTCCTGGGGCAGCCGCCGTCGCTTTGACCCGATCTGGGACATGGTGCTGGAAACCAGCACCGGTTACTCCGGGTCCTTTGCACGACAGGTCACGATCAACCAGGCCTCTACCAAGCAACCGTTGACCGCAGACCTGCTCGACGCACTCGAGAAATCGGCCGCTGACGGAGGGATCATTCTCGAGGGAGCTGGCCAGTTCCTCAGGGACGGTAAGGCCCGCGCGGTAACTCTCCAATTTGACTCCCGTTACCAGGACGGCAGCTACGTGGAGACCAGCGGAGATCGTCAGGCCTATCGTCGCAGCCAGTTGATCAGCCTGGCCGCCGAGGGGCGTTTCATCGGCACGTTCACTGCCAACCTGGGAACCACGGTCGACCTGGATCACCCCCAACCGGCCCTCTGGACACTGGGCGCCCTTCATTCGCAGCGCGGCCGACAGAAATTCCCCGTGCTGACTGCCGGCAATACCTCGCTGACGATGAGTGGCCGACATATCCGGAAGGGAGCCACCGTGTTTGTCGATGGCAGACGCGTGAGTGGTACAGTCCAGCGTGAGAAGGGAACCATCACTGTGAAGCTCTCCCAGCCTCCAAGCCCCGGAATGCGGCTGCTCCAGGTACAGAATCCGGGTGGCTTATTTAGTAACGATTTCATCTTTTACGTGGCGGCAACCGAAACCGCTGAGCAATCCGGGCCGTTGGGAACCTGGCGGCTGGCTGTCGAAAGCAAGAGCCGACCCGACCGCGACCACCAGTACACGATCCGCATTTCCCGGGAAGGTGATAAACTGGTGGGCTTCTATCGCGAATCGGACTCCCGGCAGTTCAAGATCCCCACCGTGACCCTGGATGGAAAAACGCTCTCGTTCGAGGTCCCCCGGGACGACATGGTCATGGCCTACCAGGGAACGCTCACCGCCGACTCCCTTGCTGGTACGATGGAGTACCGCAGGTCGAACCGGTCTGTCGGCAGTCGGAAATTTTCCGCTAAACGTGCCACCTTGGATCCGCTGGGTACCTGGCGACTGCTTGTACAGAGCAAGAGTCGGCCTGAGCGCGATCACGAGTACACGATCCGCCTGGCTCGCGAAGGTGGCAAGCTAGTCGGCTTCTATGCAGGCTCGGACCGCAAGGAATCCAAGTTACCGGAGGTCACCCTGTCCGGAATCCAACTTTCCTTCTCGGTACCGCGTGACAATCGCACCATGGCTTACCAGGGGACGATCACGGATGATTTCATCAGCGGGACCATGGAGTACCGGAGTGAGGGCGGCGGCTCCATCAGCCGCACGTTTGCCGGCACCCGTGAAAGACGATAAGCAGTCGTACTCACACCACTTACGCCAGTCCACATCGGCTGCCGAGGTAATCCGTCTCGCAGTCGTCCGGCCGCTTCGTTAAAATGAACCACCTAAATAACAGGAGGTCCCGGAAGCAATGC
>JAYGDH010000009.1:0-11671 GCA_046583055.1 Pirellulaceae bacterium
GGGGACTGGCCATGGTCTTACGAGTTACCTTTTATTACTTAACCTGATTTCACCACTTCAACGGGTCCTGCCACGAACGCTTCAACTGTTCCAGCGTTTGGCTCACCAAAAACTGCGTCTCTTCTTCCTGGCTGGTCCTCTTCATGGTGACGGTATCCGTATCCACCACGCTGCCCAGCAATCCAAAGGGAATTTCCGCTGCCTGCATCTGTTGTTCAAACGTTTCCTGGTGTGCGGGGGCCACCTCGCAAAGAAAACGCGTATTGGATTCAGCAAACAAGGCAACCACGATCCCCTCTTCGGTGGCCAGGGAAACCTCCGTCGGCACCTGGTCCAGTTCCAATTCCAGTCCGAGCCCACCAGCGAAGGCCATTTCCGCAGCAGCCACGGCCAGGCCTCCCTCGCTCAGGTCATGACAGGCCGCCAGGCAACCAGCCACAATCAGGTCATGAATGGCCTGGAAAGTGCGACGTGCCAACTCGCCATTAACCTGGGGGACGTTCCCTCCCTGGAGCCCGCGGACCAGCGCCCAGTGGGACCCTCCCAGTTCATCATGGGTTGCCCCCACCTGGTAGAGCTGGTTACCAACTGCCTTGAGATCCATGGTGACACTCTGCTTCGCATCGTCCATTTGCCCCAGGGCACTGATCAGTAACGTCGGCGGAATGGAAATCGTTTCCTTCTGCCCGTCTTCGTCAAGGTAACTGAACTCGTTGTTTAAGCTATCCTCACCACTAATAAATGGTGTCCCCAGCGCAACCGCCAGGTCGTAACAAGCCAGCGACGCACGGACCAGCGATCCGAGCGTTTCCGGCCGATCCGTATAACCCCAGCAAAAATTATCGAGGATGGCGATACGTTGAGGATCGGCCCCCACGGCCACGCAATTGCGAACCGCTTCATCGATCGCACTGGCAGCCATGTGATAGGTATCCAACTCACCGTAGTGTGGATTCATCCCACAACTCACAACCAGGGCACGCGAGGAGGAGAGCACTGGGCGCACCACGGCCGCATCACTGGGACCATCATTATCGATACCCACCAGCGGTTTAATCACGCTACCACCCTGGACCTCGTGATCATATTGTCGAATCACCCATTCCTTGCTGGCTACATTCAGGGAACCCAGGATTCGGCAAAGGTCTTCTCCGGCGGAAGCCAGTCCACCCGCGGTCTCCAGGGGTACCGGCACCGGAGGCTGGTAAACCGCCTCTCGAATGACCGGAGGTCGTCCATCATGGAGGAATTCCATGGACAGGTCTGCAACCTGTTGACCTTCGTATTTCAAGCAGAGTCGTCCGGTCGGCACGAACCTGCCGATAATCGTCGCCTCGACACTTTCAGAAGTACAGAGTGCTTCGAACGCTTCCCAGTTTTCCGGGGGGACGGACAATACCATCCGTTCCTGCGCCTCGGAAATCCAGATCTCGGTGTAGGTCAGGCCATCATACTTGAGCGGTGCTTTCTCGAGCCATACTTCTGCACCAATTTTTTCACCCATTTCACCGACGGCACTAGAAAATCCACCGGCACCACAGTCCGTGATGGCGTTATAAAGTCCCCGGTCCCGGGCCTCCAGGATGACATCCAGCACCATTTTTTCCGTGATCGCGTTGCCGATTTGCACGGCTCCTCCAGATAGCGTTTCACTTTCACTGGTCAACTCGGCTGAACTAAAAGTTGCCCCGTGAATTCCATCGCGGCCCGTCCGACCTCCCATGGCCACGATCCAGTCACCTGGCAAGGGTTGCTTGCATGATTTGTCACGTGGCAAGATTCCCACGTTTCCGCAATAAACCAACGGATTACCCAGGTACCTCGGATCAAAATAGATGGCTCCGTTGACCGTGGGAATTCCCATCCGGTTGCCATAATCCCGCACACCGGAGACCACGCCTTTCATCACGCGTCGCGGGTGCAACACGCCGGCCGGCAAATTCTCCATGGCTGTCTCGGGCGGTGCAAAACAAAACACATCCGTGTTACAGATCGGTTTTGCGCCCAGGCCCGTTCCCATCGGGTCACGGATGACCCCACCGATTCCCGTGTTGGCACCACCATAAGGCTCCAGTGCCGAAGGGTGGTTGTGTGTCTCCACCTTGAAGACGACGTTGTTTTCCTCGTCAAAACGAATAATCCCTGCGTTATCCTCGAAGACGCTGACACACCAGTCCTGGTCCCCCAGCTGCTGACGGATTTCCATCGTGGCAGCGAAGATGGTTTCCTTGAGCATGTTTTCGAACTGCCGTTCGCCGCGCTCATCACGGTAGGCAATCCGACCAGCCAGCGTCTTGTGACTGCAGTGTTCACTCCAGGTTTGTGCGACTGTTTCCAATTCCACGTCCACAGGATCTCGCTGCAGGCTGTCAAAGTGCTGTTGGATTGTCTGCATCTCGACGAGCGTCAGGTACAGTTGCCCTTCGCGGCTCAATCGCTCCAACCCTTCATCGTCCAACGCACGCAGGGCGACCGTTTCCAACTGGAATTCGTAGGACGATCCTACCTGTAATTGATCCAATTCCAGCGATCCCACCACGACCTGCTCGATCGAGTCATTAGCCAGTATCTTTTCGCACAGCAAGGAGACTTCCGTGTCGTCCAGTTCACTCAACCAGTACTTGCGGAAGGTTCGCACGGCCTCTGCCGGCAAGGAAAAGTCCTGGATCGCCCTGAGCGCGCTTTGCGCAACCGGATCCATCACGCCTGGCTTGGGCATCACGTGAATCAGGCAGGGACGACCATTGGGAGGCGTGCTCAACCTTTCATCACCCACCTCGGCCACGACAGTCCGTTCCACGACGCTGTCAGCCAGCAACTGCTCGGCAAGCTGATCTGCCTGTTCCGCGCTGAGGTCTCCCTCGATCAGGTACCCACGCGCCGTAGCCACGGAGAGTGGACGGTCCAGCCCCAGGTCCTCGGCGTCTGAAAGGATCGAACCGGCCAACAAGTCCGGTTGTTCAGGTCCCGGATAAATATCAATTTCCCACAGAGTCACGATGCTTTTTTCCTGTTTCCAAGAGGCGTGTTATTTCCCGTACGTCATCCTTGTCCAAGGCCTCGCGGAAGGACGTCAGCAATTGTGCAAACTTGTCCACAGACTTCAAGACGTGAACCTTGTTCTGCTGGAATATTTGACGCCACAGCGTGACATCACCGGCAGCCACACGCGTGGTATCTAGCCACCCGGTTCCCACCAACTGCCGTTGCTCCGCGGTCGTTCCAGCGGCCAGTAGAGTCGCTAAAACATGAGGTAAATGGCTGGTTACCGCAATCTGCTCGTCATGTTGCCGGGGAGTCATACGGACTACCCGTGCGCCCAGGGACCGCCAAAAACGGCTGATCCGCTGCACATCCCGTGAAACATTCTGCTTGCCAGGCGTTAAAATTGTCAGCCGATCCTGGAACAAGTCAGCCCGGGCAAACCTGACGCCGGCTTTTTCCCCCCCGGCCACGGGATGACTACCGACAAACCGCGTCCTGGCAGGCAATTTCGATTCCAGGCTCTTGACGATGTGTTCTTTCGTACTGCCAACATCCGTGATGAGCGTGTCCGGCTCCGTATTTTCTGCCACGGCGCAGACATGCTCGACCACATCATCAACCGGTGTACACACAACCACCAGGTCCGCTTCAGCGACCCCGCGCCCCAGCGACGTCGTGGTCTCGGTCACTGCTCCTCGTCGACGAGCCTGCTGCAGCCTGGAAGCGGTCCGTCCCACGCCAATAACACGATCGGCCAATCCTCGCTCTCGCAGCGCCAGGCCAATGGAACCACCAATCAATCCAACCCCGACGATTGCTACAGTTGTTGTTGATTTCTTCATAGCCGTGGCTTTACTTGACGGAACGAACGACGACAAGTTACCAGATTTTCGGCTCGCTTCATGCCCCCCCGGAAAAATTCGGCCGCAGAAAGAGTGTCTTTTTTTCAACCAAGCCCCTATCATAGTGAGGTTCAGGAGCGCCTGATCTGACAATAGGCCCGTTTTCCAGCGGGGAACTCAGCGGATCGACGATTGGTTTCCACGAACCTGGAGATTCACCTTGGCTACCATTGGACTGCGGCAACTGGGGAGCATGTGTCGGCAGATCGGAATAGCACTGCGCGCTGGTATTGATGTTCGCAAGGTCTGGGAATACGAAACCAGGCGTGGTTCGTCCAGCCAGCGACGTGCGGCCCAACGTGTGCTGGACCAGATTAATCTTGGTGAAAGCCTGGCAGGATCCATGCGGACCGTTTCCCCATTTTTCCCGGCCCTGACCTGCGACCTGGTCGAGGTCGGTGAGACCGCGGGCAGGCTGGAAGAAGTTTTCCTGAAGCTGGCTGATCATTATGACCACATGCTCAAACTGCGCCGCCAGTTTATCGGCGAGGTAACCTGGCCACTGATCCAACTGGGCATGTCCATTTTCGTGATCGGGGGCATGATCTTGCTGCTCAGCATCCTGCAGCCCAATACGAACCAACCATTCAAGGTATTGATTTTCACCTGCGACAGTCACGGACTGTTTCTCTACATCCTGACCGTTGGCGTTGCCATTGGCAGCGTAGTTACCCTGGTGGTAAGCGTAGTACGTGGTTGGCTGGGAGCGATCCCCATGGCTCTCATCACGCGGTTACCCGTGGTCGGAGGCTGTATTCGAACCATGGCGTTATCTCGTTTTTCCTGGTCGTTATCGATGGCGTTAAATGCCGGTGTCGATGCTCGCAAATCGATGCAACTGGCATTACGAAGTACGCACAACCGGTATTTTACTTCCCAGCGGAAGTTGATTGATCAAACGATCGTAGAGGGACAGTCTTTTCACGAGGCCTTACGTAAAACCGATATCTTCCCTCAAGAATTCCTGGACACCTTCGAGACCGCCGAGATCTCCGGAAGCCAAAGTGAATCCCTGGACCAACTGGCTGTATTTTACCAGGAACGAGCGGAAACGGCCGCCAAGATGCTGACCCAGGTTGCTTCCTACCTGATTTGGATCCTGACTGCGGGAATCATTATCATGCTGATTCTCCAGTTGTTCAACGAGTTCATCATGGCACCTTACAAGGAGGCGTTTGACTTCCTCGAAAACGGCTAGTCGTGGAGTCGGATCAGCCGATACCTCGTTGAGCAAACTGTTCAGCCTGCTGACGGATCGAAACACCCACCATGTCGCTCCAGCGATCCAGCAGGGTTTTCCAGATAACTCCCGGTTTCCCGTCACCCACGGGCTGACAATTGAATTCGGTCACCGCCCAGATACAGGGCGAGGTACTGCACAACATTATCTCTTCTGCCTCCGCCATGTCGTCGACCGTCAAATCCCGTTCCACCCAGTTCATGGAGAGCTGTTCGGCCAGTTCTCGGACGACGGCCAGGCTGATACCGGGCAAGGTTTTCAGGCGGGGTGGCGTGACCAGTCCTTCTGAAGAACGAAAAGTAACAACGTTGGCGGTGGATGCTTCCGACACGTATCCTTCCTGATCCAGCAACAGGGCCCGGGCGCCCGGTTGTTCTCGAGCTACCTCCTGGTCCGCAAGGTAGTAATGCATCCGGCTGCGACACTTGAGGTCACCAGGCCAGCAATTGGCAGGCACCTGTCGCACCTGGCTGACCATCAATGGCACACCGTCCGTGTACCAGGGTACCCAATCCCGAAATGGTAACGGGTAACTGTAAACACAAACGGTTGGCTGGGTTTCCTCATTTGCGTCGGCAGCAGCCAGCTCACCCGGGGTAATCAGGATACACAAGCCGAGATCATCAGCCGGATCGAGCAAGCGATAATTATGTTCGACAACCTTTTCCACCGCCGCCGTCAGCAAGGATCGGTAGTCTGGCAGTTCCACATCAATGACCTGCAGGCTACGTGCAAGTCGATCCAGGTGTGCTTCCCACCGAAAGAGATTGCCCTGAAAAGTCCGCACGCGTTCACTGACCGTGGTCCCCATCAGGAATCCCATGTCATTCATCGCGATGGTCAACCGGGAGGGGTCAACATAGTCACCATTAAAATAAGCAATCGCAGCGGCCATCAGTTCCTCGATTCACTATCAGCACATGAGCTATTTACAGCTTGATCCCGTGAAAGAAACGCACATCAAAATGTTACACGACCGGGCCACATTTTCCAGTCAACCTTTACCGGTTGACGACCCATCGGACCACGGGAGGCTGAGAGATATTCTCATTGTGACGATCTTCCCGTTTAACAGGTTTCGCCTGACCGGTGATTCGACAGGAAAAGATTCCTTCATTTTAGCGGGCAAAGGTCCTAGTTCCGGAAAAAATCGCCGCTTCGATTTGCATTAAGAAAACCGTGATGTAGAGTTTTCTGGCGAAATATTCCTACAGAATTACAGAATTTGCTCACTTATGGAGAAGAGTGATATGAAACGGTTTATCAGTTTGTCGGCTTTGGCCCTCTTGCTCATCGGCTCAAGTGGCTGCTGTCAGCCCTGCCTCAGCCTGCGTAATCGACCCCGCCTTTGGAATGGATGCAGTCCCTGCAACAACGTCATGAGTGGTACGATTGTCACACCAGACAACTTCAATGCCATCCAGATCGGTCCAGCGGAAATCGAACAACTGCCGACGCAATAACATCGCAGCGACACTTCCGGCTGAACCCCGGGCACCTGCTGACAAAGGGTCCGGGGGGCCTGCTGCGCCGATGTGCCAACCGAGTCTTCGTTCGACAAGTCCGGACCAGACGACCATTTCCTCCTGGCTTACTGCCCGGATATCCTTACCGGCGTCCCCTGGATTGCGGATTTAGCACGGATCTTCCTGTCTACAAAACGGGTAAAAAGTGATGTGTGGACGGTTGCCGAGACGAAAATATCTCTGTGGCCACTCTTTTCGAAAGGCTGCTCAAGCCACCTTCGCAGAACCTATACCTCACGAGGCATATGGACATGCATCACCAAACGCTACCTTACCGATGGTTAATCGGCATGATTCTGCTACTGGGCTACTGTCCCGGCGCCCAGGGCCAATTCTTTGTCCCCGGTAATAATGCGGCCCCGGTCGCCAATCAACGCCTGAAACATACCTGGCGAGTCGGCATGGTCATCCAGGCTCAAAACGGTCCCTGTGCCGGGATCTTTGCTACCGTACCGGTGCCGATCGAGTGGGAGAACCAACAGGTACGAATCATCAACGAAGAAATATCGCCGGAGATTGGCAAGATTCGTTATCGCACCCTGGATCACGGCCTGAAACAAATGATGATTGGCATTACCCGGCTGAATCCTGGCCAGACGGCCATGGCCGTGATCACATTCGAGATTATCAGCAAGCCCTTACCGGCACCAGAAAACACGCAACAGCTCAGCATTCCAAAGCGACCGTCCCGTGATGTTCGACTCTACCTCGGGAGCAGCCCGTTTATTGATAGCCGACATGCCAAGATCCGCGACCAGGCCAGGAAACTCGTCGCTGACCAGGACACCGCCTGGGGCCAGGTGGAAGCCATTTACGACTGGGTCCGCGAGCACATCGAACTGCGAGAGGGCAAATTAAAAGGAAGCGTCGTAGCACTACGGGATCAGTTCGGTCAAAAAGAGGACCTGACTTCCCTGTTCATCGCTCTCTGTCGTGCTCACCGGGTTCCCACTCGAACGGTGTGGGTTCCCGATCACAATTACGCCGAATTCTATCTCGAGAACAAGGAGGGCAAGGGCCGTTGGTATCCTTGCGAGCTGGTTGGCACACGGGCTTTCGGACAGTTATCCCAGCAGAAACCAATCCTGATGCGGGGAGACAACTTCCGTGTTCCCGAGAAGAAGGAAGCCCAGCGATACGTAGCGGAGTTCCTGAAGGGAAAAACGGGACGTGGCCTGGCAAGACCCAACGTGCAATTTGTGCGGGAATTGGTCGGCACGGAAGCAATTGATTAACTATACTGAACTGTCATGAACACTCACTTGTTCCCGGCGAGACGCCACACGCAACTTGCTCGACAGGCACTTCCTGCCGGCCTGGCCGCATCGAGAAATCCATCTCCGCGCCGACTGACCGGGGCTTGGATGCTGATCTGCCTACTTTGTTGTGGAGGGTTTCATCCCGTTCTCCAGGCCCAGGATCCTGCTACCGGGGTCCGGTACATGGCAACCAAGAAGCAACGATGGGAAATCGGTGTCACGATTCAATCCCCGGGAAACTGCACAGGAATCACCGCCGCCATCACCGTACCCAAGGAGTGGCCGGAACAGGCTGTTACCATCCTCAAGCAGGAAAAATCGCCCCAGGTTCGGACAGTGCGTTTCCAGACGCTTTCCAATGATGTCCAGCAAATGATCGTCTTCATTCCTCGGCTGTCGGCCGGCGAGGAGGCACGCGTGCTGGCGACCTTTGAGGTCATCAAGAGCCACATCGTGGCCCCGACAAAAACCGACCAGTTACGGGCAGTTGGCCAAGTGCCACGATCTTTCCAGAAATACCTGTTACCCAGTCCATTCATTGAGAGCCGAGACTCCCGAATCCAATTGCTGGCCCGTCAAATTATTGCTGACAAGACTACTGACTGGGAAAGAGTAGAGGCCCTGTTCGACTGGGTTCGCGATAATATCCAGTACAAGTTTGACCCGCAGCTACGTGGCGCGGTCACAGCCCTGGAAAAGAAACAGGGTGACTGCGAAGAAATGACTTCCCTCTTTATCGCCTTGTGTCGTGTCAACAAGATACCCGCGCGTTCTGTCTGGATTCCCGGTCATTGTTACCCCGAGTTCTACCTGCAGGATTCAGCTGGGACTGGTCACTGGTTTCCGTGCCAGGCAGCCGGCACGCGGGCCTTTGGGAGTATGCCCGAGGACCGTCCTATTCTCCAAAAAGGAGATAACTTTCGCATCTCGGGAAAACGAACACCGCAACGGTACGTCAGCGATACGCTCCAGGCACGCAATGCGACGCGAAATCCCCAGGTACAATTCATTCGCCGTCGTATCGACCAGCCGACGGAACGCTAGTCCCGTCGGCGAAGACTGACATTGCGAGGGGTATTTGCTTTCGCGTACCAGTCTTTCCAGGCATTCTTGTTGAAGCCGTAATTAACTCCCTCGGGGACCAATACCAGCAGCGCGCCGTGAACGCGTTTATTAAGCATCTCCTGCTCGATAATCTTAGGCCGTCCTCCAAAACCAAGGCCGCCACTTCCCCCCGGACTGAAACCAGCATTAATTTGATTACCACTCCCAATCTGGAGCTTGTGCTTGGAAGTGAGGGCATCGATCAAGGGTACGATTGCATCGCCGTGACCAATTTGCCCCAGTGCATATCCGGCCAGGTTAATCTCGGCATTATTCGAGCTATTTAGTTTTGACACGAAGAAGACAATCGCGCGGCGGCTTTTCCAGTTCCGCAACTGCTCGAGGCACACTTCCTGGATTCGTTCGTCAGCGTCGTTCATGACCCTTTCCACCAGGGCCTGCTCAGCAACACCACCACCCAACTTGCTTAAGACGTCAACGTAGACCAGCTTCAATATCCGGGGTTCTTTCTTCTTCGCCAACAGTTCTGCCAGGATCGGCGTGGCCAGCTGATTTTCAATTCCCTTGAGTGCCCGCATTGCATCACTGCTGCCCACGCGTCCCTTGGTAATCGCTGTTCGCCATCGCTGGATCTGCGTCTTCAACTCGACACTTTCCTTGAGCCGCTTTTCAGCAGTCAGCTCCGCCGCAATTTCCTGAGGTAAACGCCATCGTTTTTTATGTTTTACATACCCCTGCTTTCGCATCCAAACATCGGTTTGCTGCCATTGGCCATCGATACGCACGTAGCCAAGTTTCTGGCGAGCAAGCTCATGACCAGGATCCAACCTGATTACCTGCTGGAGATGATCATCACGTTGTGGCCACAATTCCGCCAATGCGCATCGTTGCGCCATCTGCCAATGCGCTTCAGCGCTATTTTCAATCGTGGCGACAACTTTTTCGTACTCCTTGAGGACTACCGATTTCAAGTTAACACGGACAACTTGTTTTGCCTCCAGTACCAACCGACCGCTTACCGTCTTGATGACGTACTGCCTTCGTGGTGATTCATCGGGATTCAATAAATCGCCGGTCAAAACGCCCCCTGTGACCAGTTGAAACTCATCCGCCCGCACGATCACGGCGAACAGCAGCAGGCTTGCCAGGGCCAACGTAGCGACTCGAGAAAACCCGCTTTTGGTAATCCTGCAGTTCATGACTGACTCTTTCCATAAAATAACGGCAAGCCCTTATCGACGCTTATCGGCAGATTACCGGATCGATCTGCAACCGGGTCGGATCGCGGATAGCGTTATTATAGGTGAGACTGCGACTAATGAGCAAATAAAACCGTTGAAAAAATGCCTGTGCCAACAACTCAGACGACCTACTCCTCCCCCCTGCAATTGCTCAACTGTATGAAAGACGTACTCGACCTGCCACAATGGCGATTTGCCCTCGCTTCCCATGCTTCCGCCTCGCAGGATACCCTGACGTGAAAACCTTAAATTACTGCAAGCGCTGGTTCTTGATCGGTTGCCTGCTGGCGGCACTGGCTGTCTTACTTGGCGCTTTCGGCGCTCATGGACTGGAGCGACAACTGAAAGAAACAAACACGGCCGAGGTAGACGTGCATAAACAGCTCGGGCAATGGGAAACCGCTGTGCGTTATCACATGTACCATGCCCTGGGATGCATCGTGGTTGCGTTCGTGTCCGGCCCAGCAACCGGACCCCGTTCACGCACGGCGGGCCTGTTTTTTCTCTGCGGAATCCTGCTGTTTTCTGGTGGGCTTTATGGCTACGTCCTGACCCAAGTACGGTTCATGGTTTTGATCGTTCCCGTTGGTGGACTGGCTTTCATTGTCGGCTGGTTGCTGCTGGCATTCTCGCCGACGGTTCACCTGCCTGAATGAGCCGCGGCAAAAAAAAAGACCGAGACACGAGGTCTCGGCCAGGAGCGATTTGGGTCAAGTGACCCGAGTCGATTAGTTCTGTGAGCTATCCAGTCCTGTCTGAGCAAGCTCTTCTTCTTCCTGAATAATGATTCGGGGCGTAACCATCATCATCAGGCTCTGGGTTTGCCGACCGATACCAACGTTCTTGAACAGGCGGTTGATATACGGAAGCTGGGCAAGGATGGGAACACCTCGTTCAGTACGCCCTTCCTGTAATCTCTTGATTCCACCCAACAACACGGTACCACCATCAGGCACGCTGACTGTCGTAGAGACGGTGGTGAAGGAGAACGTCGGCAACTGGACCGTCGTACCTTCCGTGGTTTGCACCGCATTATCCTGTGCCTGTGGATTCCCGTTCGCATCGAACACGGTTTCCCCGGTACTGGTTGTCGTTTTCCCGTCGAAGGTAAAGGTTTCCACTTCACCGATCTGGCTGAAGAAGGGGACCAGTGTCAATCGCACGAAACGTCGGTCGTTGGAGACCACCGCCTGGACATTGAGCGTGGTGCCTTCATTCAGGACCACGATAATCGGCATATGAGCGGCAGCAAAATCACCAACCACGGGCACAATTCCCGTAACGAAGGGTCGTTGCGAAGTATCCGAAACCGAAGCCTGCTGGCCATCAAAGAGCGTTACCTTGGGTGCTTGCAGAACATTACTACGCGTATCACCCTGGGCAACCTGCAACAGGAAGAACACTTCAATATCACTCAACAGGGCAAAACCGAAGTTGGCTGCGGATCCGGCAT
>JAYGDH010000055.1:0-18474 GCA_046583055.1 Pirellulaceae bacterium
CGGGGTCTCCTATCTTGAACTTGAAACCAAGCCAGGAAGAACCCAGTGATATCGTCCAGCTGCAGCGCAACTTGCTGCGTCAACTGGACCAGCTGCATCGTGGCCAGCGGCCTGGACGCCTGGAGCTCGATGCCCGCATCAGCAGTTACGAACTGGCCGCTCGCATGCAACTCAAGGCGACCGAAGCCCTTGATATCGAGCAGGAAACGCAGCAAACACTCGATGCCTACGGAGTCGGAAACAAGACCACCGATTCCTACGCCAGACGCTGCCTGATGGCGCGCCGACTGGTCGAACGGGGAGTCCGCTACATTCAGCTCTTTATCAACGCACAAATCTGGGACAGCCACAATAATTTAAAATCCTCGATTACCTCGGCAGCCGGCCGCACGGACCAGCCAGTTGCTGCCCTGCTGGCCGATCTCAAGCAACGCGGACTGCTGGATGAAACACTGGTCATCTGGGGAGGTGAATTCGGACGCCTGCCGCTCGCGCAACTGCGTGACAAGAACAACGTCAAATCAGCGGGCCGTGATCACGGCCCACGTGGGTTTTCCCTGTGGATGGCCGGTGGTGGGATCAAACCCGGCATCACCTACGGAAATACTGACGAAATTGGGTTTGCAGCGGTTGAAAATCGTGTCAGCATTGCCGATTGGCATGCAACCATTCTTCACCAGCTGGGCCTGCACCATGAAGAGCTCTTCTTTGAACGCAATGGCCTGAAAGAACGTCTCACTGACACGTTCAAACCACGGATCGTCAAAGAGATCCTGGCTTAACCAAGCGTAAAGCCTGGTAGCTTCACGATCTGGCCACCCTGCTCTGCCGATTCATGGGCACAGATGCCAACACACGTCCAGTTGGCACTGGTGACCGCGTTGGGACGCGGATCCCGATCCTCGAGCAGTGCGTTGATGAACTCGTTCACCAGGTGTGGATGGGATCCACCGTGGCCGCCACCCTGGACAAAGGAGAGGTGTTCGGCATCGTGAATCTCCTGCGGCAGCGTAAACCTTTGAATCGGGTCGGGCAGCAGGTGGGCATAATCAGGAACCTCGACCTTTTCCGGAATTTCCGGCTCCGGTTTCTTGGCCGTGTGAATCACGTGCGGCTCATTTTCTACCAGGGTCCATTCAAAGCTCTTCTTCGTCCCGTAGACATCGAAACTCTCCCGGTATTGCCGGGCCACGTCATAGAGAAACCGCCAGATGTGAGCCGTGAGATCACTGTCTTTCACCTTGATATGACAGGACTCCACGGCAAATCGGGTTCCGGATTTTTCAGCTATGTCCGGCCGCACGGTACCGGATCCAAAGCAACTGACATACTCCGCCAGGCCATCAACCAATCCCAGGCAGGGGCTCACAACATGCGTCGCGTAATGCATCGGGATCATCTCCTGCCAGTATTCCGGCCAGCCATCCATGTCCTGCGGATGCGACGCTGCCAGGTGCTGGATATCTCCCAGTTCCCCCTTCTCGTACATCTCCTTGATGAACAGGTATTCCCGGCTGTAGACGACCGTTTCCGCCATCATGTACTTGAGTCCGGTCTCCTGGACCTTTTCAACAATCTGGCGACACTCGTCAATTGTCGTCGCCATCGGTACCGTACACATCACGTGTTTACCAGCATCCAGGGCCTTGAGCGACATCCAGGCATGATCTTTGATCGGTGAATTGATATGCACGTAATCAATCGACGAGTCTGCCAGCACATCGTCATAGCTCGTGTAACGATTGGCAATCTCGAACTGGTCACCAGTCTTGTGCAGTTCCGCCTCGTTGCGGCGACAAATTGCGTGCACGTTGGCATGCGGATGTTGCTGATAAATGGGAATGAACTCGGCGCCAAAACCCAGGCCAATCATGGCAACATTGTATTGCTTGTCCGTCATGCTGATTCTCCACGCAAACGAGCTGATCTGTCGAACTAAAGAAGCCTCTATCCTACCGATTCTGGTATGCCGATACCAGTCGCTGGTGATCAATCTAGAATCGCGCCAGGGAAAACGGTTCCGGGGCAATATGGGGAGGTTGCCCGTTGATTATTTCAGCAACCATCTTGCCCGTGGCCGGGGCCATGGAGACTCCCAGCATGTTGTGCCCTGCGGCCACCAGGATGTTCTCGGTGGAAGGCGTACGGTCAATAATCGGCAACCCATCGTAGGTCATCGGTCGCCAACCATACCATTGCTCTTCCACGGGGCCGGCGGCCGGTTGTTGCAGATAAACATCGGCACCCTGCTGCAGTGCCTGCAGGCGGCGAGGATGAATACGTGTATCGTAACCGGCAAATTCCATGGTCGATCCCAATCGGTAGCCACTCTGCATGGGAGTCACGACCACCTTGTGTTCCGGGAACAGCAAGGGACGCGTCGGACAGTCCGCAGGACGTGGCATGGTGATCGAGTACCCCTTCCCGGGCTGAATAGGAACCTTGCACTGTAATTGACGATTCAACCAGGGTGTCCAGGCACCCACGGCAACCAGGAACATCTCGGCAGCAATCGGTCCGGCCGATGTTTCCACGGCCACGGCACGTCCACGCTCCCTGGTAAACCCGGTAACCTGCCGATTTTCAATAACCTGCACCCCCAGGTCCGTGAGACACCGTCGCCAGGCACTCATCAGGCGATCTGGACGCAGGTGGGCGTCCTGCTCGTAAAACCAGGCTCCCGCCAGGCCAGGCTTGAGTGACGGTTCCATGGCCTGCAGTTCGTCACTTCCCAGTTGCCTGGCTCCCAGGTCAAACCCTTCCCGCAACAACTGGTCCGTCTTGGCATACTTGGCGAAAGGCTTCTCGTTTTGATAAACGTAAAGGCTACCCACGGTTTCCCATTCGCAATCGGTCAATTCCGATTCCATCAGTTCCTGGTAAAGGGTCATGGAAGAAAGCAGGAGTTCTGCACGGGCCTGCCCGGCAGCCAACATGTGGTGTTTCTTGCAGCGTCGAGCAAATTTCCAGAACCACGACCAGAGCCCCGGATCCCACCGCGGCTTGATACGAAAAGGCGCATTACGCTGAAACAGTGATCGTAGTGTCTTCCCCACGGCTCCTGGTTCTGGCAGGGGCAACACGTGGCTGGGGCAGATCAGTCCACAGTTCGCATGAGAACACTGGCGCCCAAACTCACCGGCATCGATGATCGTCACTTGCCATCCCGACTTGGCCAGGTAATAGGCACTCGAGGCGCCGATCACTCCACCGCCAACAATCACCACATGTCCCTGCACATCGCTCATGACCGAATCCCTGACTGGAAAGGATCTTCGTCGTGAAACAGCAGGGTTGCCTCGGCATGCACATAGGCCGCACCGGTAATCACCGGAATCACCTGGTCACCGGCCATCTCCGCTGTGGCCTCGAACAGGCTCCCCACGATACTCTCCTGCCGCCATACCTGGCCCGGTGACAGGATCCCATCGGCTACCAGGCAGGCTACCTTGGCGCTCGTACCCGTACCACAGGGCGAACGATCATAGGCACCACCCGGGCAAAGTACGAAATTCTTGCTATCTGCATCCTCGCGGCTGGGCGGTCCATACAGCTCGATATGATCAATCTCCAGTTGATTCTCACCGGTCACTTCCTGTTGCGTCAGTGCCTGGCGGATCAATCCCGTCACCTCGGTCAACCTCGCCACGTTTTCATAAGCAATCGTTTCCGCATGTTGCTTGACCAGGAAAAACCAGTTCCCCCCCCAGGCAATATCACCCACGACCTGTCCGTACCCCGGGACCTCGATCGCCACGTCCTGCCGGTAACGGTAACTGGGAACGTTCCGAAAGGAAACACGTTGGTCTTCATGAAGTGTCGCCACGACATCACCCACCGGTGTTTCAATACGATGATCTCCAGGATCGATCCGACCCAGGTGCGCCAAGGTCGTGATCAACCCGATCATTCCATGGCCACACATGTGCAGTGTGCCCACGTTGTTAAAGAAAATCACGCCCGCGCAGGAATCTGCATCAGCCGGTTCACAAAGAATACCCCCTACCAGGACATCACTTCCTCGTGGCTCGTTAACCACCGCGCTACGAAACGCATCATGCTGCTGCCGAAACACCTCGCGGCGCTGGGCCATCGTACCTGGCCCCAGGTCAGGCCCTCCCGCAATCACGATCCGCGTTGGCTCACCGCCCGTATGCGAATCAATCACCTGCACGTTATTACGAGAAACATTCATGGTTGTCCCTGTCGTGAACGTCGCATCCAATCAATGCACGTCAATCACCGGATCGCCGAGGACTTCTCGACGGGGCTCGATTCCCATGCCGGGTGACGTGGAAGCAGCCATTCTGCCATTCTGCCGTTGCGGGGCGCCCTCCGCGGTGCTCACGGTCACGTAACTATTGAAATCCGTGGACGTAAAGAGCAGTTCCGGTGAGGTACTGTGAGCCAGGTGTGCGATGGCCGCTGTCGTGATGTCCCCACCCCAGCTATCCTCGATCGTCATGGCAATTCCCAAGCGAGCACACAGGTCCCGTGCCAGGCGGGCACGCGTCAAGCCACCAAACTTGCTGATCTTGATATTCACAACATCCATCGCCAGGTCAGCATGGCCACGGACCAGGACATCAATCCCGTCAATATTCTCATCCAGGACAAAAGGATGGTCCGTTCGTCGCCGGATCGAAAGGCATTCCTCGTAGGTCAGGCAAGGTTGCTCAATATAAACATCCACGTCGCGTACGCCACGCACCACGCGAGCCGCCTCGTGCAGAGCCCACCCCGTATTGGCATCTGCCACCAGCTTGTCTCCTGGCTGAAGAATGGCAGCAACCTCCTTGATCCGCTGGATATCCTCATCCGGATTACCACCGACCTTAAGTTGGAAACGACGGTACCCTTCTTCACGATACTGGGCGACGTTTTCAGCCATCGCTTCCGGAGCCTGCTGCGAAATCGCACGGTACAGTACAAAATCATCCTCGTAACGCCCCCCCAGTAGTTCACAAACCGGCTGCCCCGTGACCTGCCCCAGGATATCCCAGCAGGCAATATCAATCCCTGACTTCACGTAGGGATGCCCTTTCAGGACCCGGTCCATATGATCATTGAGTGATGCCAGGCGGGTGGGGTCACACCCGATCAGGTGCGGAGCCAGCTCCTGGATGCCCGCACGTACGCCACCCGCATAGGCCGGCAGGTAGAACGGTCCCAGTGGACAGACTTCACCATGGCCGATCAACCCACTATCGGTCTCCACGGCGACAATCGAACTGTCGAAAACGTCAACAGATTTCCCACCCGACCAGCTATAGTTCCCCTCGTGCAGGGGCAAGTCAACCTGGTATACGCAAATTCGCTTAATCTTCATCGATACTTTTTTCCGTGGATTGGTTAAACAGAAAATGAAACTTCTGTACGTTCAAGATATCGTGGCATGGTGTGTCTATCCATTACTTCGCCAGTGAATCTTATCCTTGATCGACCCCGGCTGCTCTCCGGGTCGAGCCGGCCACTCATGTTTTGGGTAGCCGACGAAAAACATTCCGAGGCAACGGTCGTCAGATCTCAGCCGCAGGTACTGACGCATCTCAGATAAATCATAGATCGGTGAACTTGACCAGAATGCACCCAGGCCCAGGGCAGTGGCTGTCAGGTGCATATTCTGCACCGCACAGGCAACCGCGATCACCTCTTCTTCGGCAGAAATCTTCCCCTCATGGCGTTGCATGCCCAGCGAGATCACGCAGGGAGAATTCATCACGTAATCAACCAGTTTTTGCTGCTTGGCAGGTCGAAATTTATCCTCCGAGGTATGCTTGGCATACAGGTCGAACAACAGGCGGGCCAGGGGTTCGCGTGCCGGCCCCTGGAACACCTCGAATCGCCAGGGTTCCGTCAGCCCATGCGTGGGAGCCCAGTTGGCATTCTCCAGGAGATTCTGAATATGCTCTTCTTCAAGCGGTTCATCGCAGTAGTTGGGTTCACCCGTCTTGGTGATCGGCTTGATCGTCCGGCGATGCCGGATCAGTTGATTCACATCGGATACCGATAAATTCATGAAATCACTTCACTTGACACAAGCCAGATCCAAAAGACGGTGACCTTCCTCTGTAACATCGATTGTAACGGTCTCTTGTCAGTGGGCAAAGCGGGTGGCGAACGAGAGCTGCCATATCGAAAAAAGGTAGCAATGGTTTATACTCAGGGATACTCTTGCGCCCATAGCTCAGTTGGATAGAGCAGCGGACTTCTAATCCGCAGGTCGGAGGTTCGAATCCTCCTGGGCGTACTCACGAAACAGCTCCATAACGTGTTGTTTTAAACGCTTTGGAGCTGTTTTCTTGCGCGACGCTGTCGGTCGCCAGCCGTCGCCAAATGCTCTCTTTTAGTCTGTTTTGCGCCCCAAGCGCGCACAATACGCGCACAAACTAATGCCGGGCCAAAAGGGCTCCGTCAGATCGGGCGGCAGCGCGATCAAGGAGTTGATCGCTGAACGCCCTGGCCACGCTTTTTTCCCTCCGCCAACGTGGCGGAGAGCGAACGACGGCTTAGGTTTACCTGGCTGACAGAGCAGCGACCAACGTTTGCCAGTTGTGCAACGTTGTCTGAAGTTGCCTGGCCATTGCTGACGCACAAGCAGGCAGCGCGTTGCACGTCATTTGTGCAACGTGCATAGCGAAGATAATCAACAGAATTCGTGTTCCTGCTGTCTTCTGTCTTTATACAAGTAGTTCGATACCTATTGCGTGAACGCATGGAAGCCAGTCGCCGATCTTTTGGCACGGTTCTTGCATGGCTGTTGCGAGGATTGGTTCGCACGGATGTGGAACCATGTTGCTAAAGTGTAAAGGAGTTTAACAACGGCGCGTGTGCGCCGTCGACGCAAAGATGTCCTTCGGGTTCCTCTTTCGAACCGCAGTTGAATCTCCAGGCAGGCGGCCTTTGGCATAACAGCCGGTCGGGGCTGCGCGCACAGGTAGCCCATCCCACTCCGGCAACGGGAACGTGGGGTAACTGCCAAGGGGCCGAGGTGATGGAGATTCAAAACAAAGCGACTGCTCTTTGGAGCAACTTGTTCAGATTGCGGATGCCTCAGATGCGTGCCTTCCACATGTCGTGGTTTGCCTTCTTCCTCTGCTTTTTCGCCTGGTTTGGCATTGCTCCACTGATGACGGTGGTGCGTGACGAGTTGGGCCTGACGCAATCGCAAATTGGCTGGAGCATTATCGCATCGGTGTCGATGACCGTGGTCGCGAGGTTGTTCATTGGTTGGCTCTGTGACCGCATCGGTCCGCGACTGACCTACACCTGGTTGCTGGTACTTGGGTCCCTGCCCGTGATGCTAATTGGCCTGGCACAGGATCCCTGGACATTCATTGTTTTGCGGTTATTAATCGGTATGATTGGCGCGTCGTTTGTGATCACGCAGTACCACACGTCGCTGATGTTCGCACCAAACGTGGTCGGCACGGCCAATGCCACGAGTGCTGGCTGGGGTAACCTGGGAGGCGGCGTGACGCAATTGGCAATGCCGTTGATATTTGCCTTCTTTGTCGTGGGCTGTGGCTTCGGCGATGCCTGGGGTTGGCGACTCTCGATGGTGGCAGCCGGTTTGGTCTGTTTGCTAACCGGCGTCGCCTATTACCTTTTCACGCAGGATACGCCTGACGGTAACTTCAGCGACCTGCGCGCCGCGGGCAAGATGCCTGTTGGAAAGACAACCGATGGCAACTTTCTTTATGCCTTCAGGGACCACCGTGTCTGGGCGCTCTCACTGATCTACGGCTGCTGTTTTGGTGTTGAATTAACGATCTGCAATGTGGCTGCCTTGTATTTCAATGATTATTTCCACCTGAGTTTGTTTTGGTCCGGGTCCCTGGCTTTTTTGTACGGCGGCATGAATCTGTTTGCGAGACCGTTGGGTGGCATGATCAGCGACATGTTTAGTGGCAAGCTGGGACTGCGTGGCCGTGTTGTGTGGCTTTTCATGGCGCTGTTTTGCGAGGGTCTGGCGCTGATGTATTTTTCGCAGATGCGTCTGTTGCACTTGGCTATCCCAACCCTGATGCTGGTGGCGGTATTTGTGCAGATGTCCAACGGTGCAACGTTTTCAATTGTGCCGTTCGTTAACAAGAACTCGCTCGGCACAGTCGCTGGCATCGTCGGTGCGGGTGGCAACGCAGGGGCAGTCGCTGCCGGTTTTCTGTTCAAAGGTGTCACGGTTTGGCCGACGGCTCTGTTGATCCTCGGCGGCGTAGTTACCGTCTGCTCCTTTTCTGCACTGGCGGTCAGTTTTTCGCCCGAGGATGAAATCGAAGCCCGCAAGGAATTTGCTCGTGCCCTGGCAGGAAAGGGAAACCGGTCAACAGTCGATTTGCAACATGTTTAAGCTGTATCGATTGACAGGGATGGCTCGAACCAAGTTGCCAGGGAATCCTGGTCAGCAATAACTTTGGAGAAAATGAATAATGCAAGTAGCCGGGGAAGCCAGGCTGGATTCGTGGGTGAGCGATTTGCTAGAGGACCAGCAATCGCTTACAGCGGTCGATCAGTTTGCGCAGCAGTACGATATCGAACCGGTTCAGGAAGACGCGAGGTACTATCGAGATCTCATTCCCGTTTCAACGCCCGGAACGGACCAGCAGTATGCCTTCGAAGTCGACTTGGATACCTGCTCCGGGTGCAAGGCGTGTGTGGCCGCCTGCCATTCGCTCAATCCACTGGAGGAGACTGAACTTTGGCGGAACGTCGGGCAACTGATTGGCGGAACCAGTGAGCTGCCAGTGATCCAGCATGTGACCACCACCTGTCACCATTGTATTGAGCCAGCGTGTCTGAAAGGTTGCCCGGTTGAGGCCTATGAAAAAGACCCGCTAACAGGCATCGTACGGCACTTGGACGATCAGTGCATCGGTTGCCAATACTGCATTCTCATGTGTCCTTACGATGTGCCGGTCTACAGCAAGTCGAAGGGCATTGTTCGCAAGTGCGACATGTGTCATCAGCGACTGGCAGTGGGCGAGGCACCAGCGTGTGTACAGGCTTGTCCGAACCACTCAATTCGCATTCGACTTGTTGACAAGGAAGCCATCCTTGATGAAAGCGAGGCTAACCTGTTTCTCCCTGCTGCTCCGGAACCTGGTTACACGATACCCACGACCATTTACAAGTCCAGTCGGCCGCTGCCTCGCAACGCACTGCCGGCCGACTATTTTGTGGTCCAGCGTGCGCATGCCCACCTGCCCCTTGTCTTTATGTTGGTGCTGACGCAGATGTCTGTGGGAGCGTTTCTTGTTGAACAGATCATCTACTCGCACCTTTCGTGGTTTCGCAGGGAGGATGCGGAATCCGTCCGACCGCTGCACCTGGCTGCCGCACTCCTGTTGGGTTTGATAGGGCTGGGCGCGTCCGTGTTTCACCTGGGTCGCCCCTTTTATGCGTTTCGAGCGCTGCTGGGCCTGAGGACTTCATGGTTGAGCCGTGAAATAGTTGCCTTCGGTGTCTTTGCCAGCGCCTCCACGATCTACGTGGGCTGCGCGCTCATTGACTGGTTAGGTTTTTCGATCGCTGAGCGTTGGCAGGCAGCCCTCGGCTTGGGCGCTTCGGCGACTGGCCTCTTGGCCGTTTTCTGTTCGGTCATGATTTATGTCGATACGAAACGACCCTGCTGGACTTTCCCGGCAACCTGCGCAAAGTTTTTCTTGACAACCCTGATCCTCGGCATACCAACCGCCTTGCTTATTCTACTGGTGGGAGCTGCTGTCAGTGACGAGTTAACGGTGAAGCTTGTGATGGCCCAGCCTGGGCGGTTGTTGTGTCAAGTACTACTGATCGCCGTTTGCGCCAAGCTGGTGCTGGAAGCGAGTGCCTTAGCGCACCTGAAAGACCGGCAGTACACTCCGCAGAAACGGAGCGCGCTACTGATGACAGGGGAGTTGAGTGTGGCGACCTTGCGACGGTTCTTCTTCGGTGTTGTCGGAGGTATTGTTTTGCCACCCATGCTGGCTGCCAATGGGACGATTGCGGACTCATACCAACCGCTGTTCGTCGGCGCGATGGCCCTGTTGGTGCTCGGTTTGCTCACGATTGGTGAGTTGCACGAGAGGTACTTGTTCTTCACCACGTCGATGGCACCCAAGATGCCGGGAGCTCCTGCCAGATGAGTAGCAACAACCGTGATACCGGGGAACAAACCGCTGTTGAGCAAAAGTCACCGCAAACTGCCTTCTGGACAGCTAAGGATGGACCGCTAACCCAGCAGTTGGTTCTCCAGCCAGGCAAATTTGGTCTGGGTCAGGTGCCCGCGGGCTTACAACCCGACGCGACAACCCAGATGATCTGCGGTTTTTGTTCGACAGGCTGCAGCCTGAACATTCATCTCTGTCAGGGCGAAGCGATCAATCTCACGCCAACCGTGGCTTACCCGGTAAATCTCGGTATGGCTTGTCCCAAGGGCTGGGAATCCCTATCAGTGCTGGATTCTCCCGACCGTGGCACCACGCCGCTGGTACGCCGTGACAAGCAGTTGCAACCGGCCGACTGGCCCGAGGCGATGGATCTTTTTTGCCGCCGTTTCAAGGACATCCAGGCTCGACATGGCGAGGAGTCGGTCGCCTTTCTGAGCAGCGGTCAGATTACCACGGAAGAGATGGCACTGCTCGGTGCGCTCACCAAATTCGGCATGGGCATGGTCCACGGTGACGGCAACACACGCCAGTGTATGGCCACGTCGGTCGTTGCCTACAAGCAGTCGTTTGGCTTCGACGCCCCGCCCTACACGTACCAGGATTTCGAAGAGTCAGATGTCATTGTCTTGATTGGTTCGAATCTCTGCATCGCCCACCCGATCATGTGGCAGCGGGTCCTCAATAATCCGCACGGTCCAAAAATCATCGTCCTCGATCCGCGGCGAACCGAAACGGCGATGGCAGCCACACAGCACGTCGCCTTGCGGCCAAAATCTGACCTGGCGCTGTTGTATGGTCTGGCGCATATCCTCATTCGCGAAGATTGGATCGATCACCGCTACATCGATGCACACACCTCCGGCTTCCAGGAATTCCGCACGCACGTGAACGCCTTCACTCCTGACCACGTGGCTGCGGTCAGCGGCGTTGACGCTGGTCAACTACACGAAGTTGCGAAAACCATCCAGGCAGGTTCACGCGTTTCATTTTGGTGGACGATGGGTGTCAATCAGAGTTACCAAGGTGTCCGCACGGCCCAGGCAATTATCAATCTGGCCCTCATGACCGGGAACATGGGTCGGCCCGGAACCGGGGCCAACTCGATCACCGGTCAGTGTAACGCCATGGGCTCGCGACTGTTCAGTAACACGACCAATCTGCTGGGCGGTCATGATTTCGAATCTGAGGCAGATCGGCGCAAGGTCGCGGAAATCCTGGGCATTGACGTTCGTTGTATCCCTAGCCACAACGGCTGGTCCTACGACAAGATCATTGAAGGCATCCTCCGCGGTAAGATTAAAGGTCTGTGGGTAATTTGCACGAATACGGCCCACTCCTGGATCAATCAGAACACCTGCCATGAGATCCTTGACCACCTGGAGTTTCTTGTCGTGCAAGACATGTACTCGACGACTGAGACGGCTCAGCGCGCCGACCTGTACTTACCCGCCGCCGGCTGGGGTGAAAAAGATGGCACCTTCATTAATTCCGAACGGCGTCTTGGCCTCATCAAAAAAGTGGCCCGCTCGCCAGGTAAGGCGCTGGCTGATTTTTCCATTTTCCGCTTGATTGCCGAGTGCTGGGGATGCAGTGATATGCTTGCCGACTGGACGGATCCGGAAACGGTATTTCACAAGCTAAAAGAACTCTCCCGCGGGCAACCGTGCGACATTACGGGAATTCGTGATTACCGAATGATCGACGGGCACGGTGGCATTCAATGGCCCTTTGCCGAGAGTGATCAGGATGATGCTGGTGACGAAGTTCGTCAGTCGGAAGCGAACGCTAAAACGGAAAACCAGCGGCGGCTCTTTGAAGACGGGAGGTTCTACCATGCGGATGGCCGGGCGCGTTTTATTTTCGAATCACCGCGCGAGATGCCCGAACCGCCTAGTAAACGTTATCCCTACCTGTTGCTTACCGGTCGGGGTACCGCGGCGCAGTGGCACACACAAACTCGCACGTCCAAATCAGCGGTCCTGCGCCAACTTGGACCAGAGCAGGTTTACGTGGAGATAAACCCACAGGATGCCCGCCGCGAGGGGATTCGTCCGAACCAGGATGTCATCGTCGAGTCGCAGCGCGGTCGACTGCGAGCCAAGGCTTTTGTGACCCCTACGGTACAGCCTTGGCAAGTGTTTATTCCCATGCATTATCAAGAGACGAATCAACTCACCCACGCTCATTTTGATCCCTATTCGAAACAACCTTCCTACAAGGACTGCGCCGTCCGCGTCCGCCAAGTTGAATCTTGGGATGATGTCTGAAGAAAGAAACCGGCATGAATGAAGGCAAGAAAAAGAACGTAGTGGTCATCGGCAATGGTATGGTCGGACATCGTTTTATCCACAAGATGGTCGAGTTTGATCAGCAAAAGAAGCATCGGATCGTCAGCTTTTGCGAAGAGCCGCTGGCGGCCTACAACCGCGTTGGATTGACTTCTTTTTTTGCCCATCGAGATGTCGAAAAGCTGATGATTGCCCGACTTGACTGGTACCAGGAGCAGGGGATCGAATTGCATATCGGAGACCGGGCCAGCAAGATCGATCGCCGGCAACGAGTGATTACGTCCGAACTAGGCTCCTCGATTCAGTACGATGTGGTGGTTCTTGCCACCGGTTCGTACCCTTTCGTGCCGCCGGTTGACGGGATTCAAAAGAAGGGCGTCTTCGTTTACCGCACGATCGCCGACCTGGATAAGATCATTGAATATAGTCAGGACAGTCGGCGGTGTGCCATCATCGGGGGCGGTCTGCTCGGCCTGGAGGCCGCCAAAGCGGCCTATGATATGGGACTGGAAACGCACGTTGTCGAATTCGCTTCACGATTGATGCCACGTCAAGTGGACGATGGTGGGTCGCACGTGCTGGTCCGGAAAATCAAAGAGTTGGGGATCCAGGTACATCTTAACAAGGTGACCGAAGAGGTGACTGGCAACGGTTGCGTCAACGGCATGGTCTTCAGCGACGGTGAGAAGCTGCCAGTCGACATGATCATCGTTTCGGCCGGAATTCGTCCACGTGATGAACTGGCCCGTGCCTGCCAGCTTGAAGTGGGAGAACGTGGAGGCGTCTGCATCAACGATTACCTGCAGACATCGGATCCAGATATTTATGCGATTGGAGAAGTCGCCCTGCATGACGACATGATCTACGGGCTGGTAGCTCCTGGATACCAGATGGCTGAAGTCCTGGCTCACAACCTGTGCGGACCAGTTGCTAAGGATCGAAAGTTCACCGGTAGCGATCAGTCGACGAAGCTCAAGATGCTGGGAGTGGACGTGGCGAGTTTCGGTGATTACGAGGCTAGCTACGACCAGTCGCAACCGCTGGTCTTCGAGGATCCGTTTGCAGGCATCTACAAGAAATTGCTTTTTGATCGCGAGGGCCAGCATCTGCTGGGCGGTATCCTGGTGGGTGACGCTTCGACTTACGGGAAATTGTCGATGCTGGCCAAGCGTGGTGACTTGCTTTCCTGTTCGCCGCAAGAACTGCTGGGCTTGACGGCCGGGGGGACGAGTGCGGCCGATACGCTGAGCGATGACGACCAGGTCTGTTCGTGCCACGACGTGGACAGGGGGACGATTTGCCAGGCCATCAGGGAACAGGAGTTGACTTCAGTGGGAGAGGTTAAATCCTGCACGTCCGCTGGAACCGGTTGCGGGGGTTGCCTGCCCATGGTGGCTGATCTTCTCGATATGGAAATGAAAGCGACCGGTGTCGAAATCAATAGGCACCTCTGTGAACATCTCCCCTACTCTCGCCAGGAAATACTCGAAATTATCAAGATCAAGGAGATCAAGACCTTCGACGTGTTAATGGCATCGCACGGCACGGGGGACGGATGTGAAATCTGCAAACCGGCGGTGACCTCCATTCTTGCCAGCCTCTGGAACGAGATGATTTCCGATCCCGATCATCACACGCTACAGGATACCAACGACCGTTTCCTGGCGAACATGCAGCGCGGTGGATTGTACAGCGTGGTACCGCGTGTGCCGGGTGGCGAGATTACTCCCGATAAACTGATCGTGCTTGGCCGGGTAGCCAAGAAATATGGACTCTACACCAAGATTACCGGCGGGCAGCGTGTCGATCTTTTCGGTGCGCAACTTCACCAATTACCTGATATTTGGGAGGAGTTGATCGAGGCCGGTTTCGAGAGCGGACACGCTTATGGGAAGGCGGTACGGACCGTTAAAAGTTGTGTCGGTACGACATGGTGCCGGTACGGCGTCCAGGACAGTGTCAGCTTCGCAATTCGCATTGAACAGCGATATCGTGGTATCCGCGCACCGCACAAGATTAAGTTCGCCGTCAGTGGATGTGTACGGGAGTGTGCCGAGGCACAGGGCAAGGATGTCGGATTAATTGCGACGGATAACGGCTACAACCTTTATGTCTGCGGCAACGGTGGAACGAAACCGCGCCATGCCGACCTGTTGGTAAGCGACATTGATGAAGCGTATGCGATCAGGATCATCGACCGTTTCCTCATGTATTACATTTTTACCGCAGACAAGCTGAACCGTACCGCTACCTGGCTGGAAAAACTGCCAGGCGGCATCGAGTATTTACGGGAAGTGGTGATCAACGACAAGCTCGGCCTTGCAGAAGAGTTGGAGCGGCGGATGCAACACCTGGTCGACACTTACCAATGTGAATGGAACGAGGTGGTGAAGGATCCGGAAAAACGAAAACGGTATCGCCAATTCGTGAATACCGATGAAACCGTAGCTGATATTGAATTGATCGACGAACGCGGTCAATCGCGTCCCGTGGATTGGCCGAGAGACGATCGGGCGCCCGGCGAAATCAGCCTGCCGGTCACCGAAGTGTTTAACATCCAGACAACGAAACCGCCTCAGAGAGGCCATGATTCCACCGATAACACGCAGCTGGCGAAAGCGAAATCACGACCAGCCGACACGGGGCGTTTGCGCAAGCAGTGGGTTCGGGTTGGACAAGTCTCTGATTTTCCTCGCAACGGTGGCGCTGCCATCAAGTTTGGACAGGTACAGATTGCCGTCTATAATTTCACCAGCCGTGGCGAGTGGTACGCCTGCCAGAACATGTGCCCCCACAAGAACGCCTTCGTCCTGTCACGCGGTATTGTCGGTAGCGTGGACGGAGAGCCAAAGCTCACCTGCCCCCTGCATAAGACAGCCTTCTCACTCAAAAGTGGCAAGAGTATCTCGGGAGACGAATTCTGCGTGAAGGTTTTCCCTGTCAAGGTTGTGGAGAATGAGGTATTTCTTGAATTACCGCCCCAGGAGCAGCTGGACGCCTTGCTGGCAACGGACTTGCATTGCGTTGCCGATCCCGGTGGGGTACGAACGACTGCCTGTTCTGGTTCCGTCTAGCGGTTCCATGGATGCAGGCCCGCAAGTTACGCTCGGTCCACTCCGAGGATCGATTTCCGGCGCGCCGCCACCAGACGCGAACAAACCAATGCCGAGCCAAACGGGTTCCGTCAGATCCGGCGGCAGCGCGGTTGCCATGGCGGCATCACTGGAAACGAATGGTCAAAAGGCCGAACCCACTTCTTAGGGTTCGGGCTCTGTGAATGGATCCTCAGACGTCGTAGCCGTTGGAACTGCATCTTCAACCCCATCTTCGTAGAAATTGCCAAGCGGCTTTCCATCATTCATCTCAATGAGCCGGTTCAGTGTTTCTGTACTGATCGAAGGACGGAGCGAATGGACTGAGCCGTCTGCGAAGAGCACTTGAAACGTGTCTCGGTCGGGAGCAATGCTGCCGATCGGGTTCCTCGAATCGATGGGCAGATCATCAGGCCTGGTCCAGGGTACGGCCTGCTCGGACCCTGCCTCGATCACTGCAATGACCTGTGATAAGCCGTCAAGGACGTCCGCAAACCGAACTCTCTTGCCGCTTCCCAAAACCGTGTTGGGTCCCATCGGAGCCACGTAAACGGTGCGATTCTCTAAAGGATGAAGCGGCGAAACATAAACTGGCGGAATGCTGTCCAACAACTGGATATTATGCGGGCTATCCCACGGTTCATCCAGGTGGAATTGTGTATAGAGAGACTCTTGTTCGACAAATGGCAGGATGTGTACGCGCCAGCTTAGCAGCTGCTTACCGTCCTTGTACTTGATACCCGGCGACTCGCCCACGGGCAACTGCTTGTAGGTTTCGTGGTAATTATGCAGCGCGATGCCGATCTGCTTCAAATTGTTAGCCGAACTCATTTTTCGAGCCGCCGTGCGCGCCGCCTGGACGGCCGGTAACAGCAGTGCAACCATTACGCCGGTGGAGGCCAGGCCCACGGTCGCATCGGAATCCAGGGTTAAGCGATTTCCATCGCGCGTTGGTTGAAACGACTGGCCCAGGAAATCGGCTATCCGGACCATGTACTTTTGCATGGCGGAGTCAATCAGTGCGTCTCCCGAATCGATCTGGGATGCCTGCGCCAGGAACATCTGCTTGCCTAACTCCAGCCCTTGCTGGATTACCTGTTCCAGCTTTTTTGCTTCCTCGACATCGTGGGCATGGATGACCAGTTCGCCGGCCAGTTGCTGGCCCAGGTCAATATTGATCTCGACGGCTGCAAGTTGTTTCAGGGCACCGACGTAGGGTGCCAACATTGGCGGAATAAGTTCTGGATTCGTCGCCATCGCTTTGAATTGTTCCGGAATCATATCAGCTGAAACGATTGCAATTGCCTGGTGATTCGCATCGGACTGTTTGAGCAGCTTGATCAGTGGGCTGTCGGCATCCTTGGCGGCCAGCATCTGGGATGCATAGCCATTCATGCCCAGCAGGACGGTCTTGTCATCGGGCATGGTGTAGGAAATCGTGACGGGACTCGGTGATTGTTCTTTGATACGAACAAAGGTCTGTCCGTCTTTCTGCTCTTTCTTGAGGATGCCTGCTGCCTTAAGCAGGGGAAATAGATCGTCCAGTTGGCATGGTTTGGAGAGGCGAACGATCAATCCAGCTTGTGGAATTGGCGATTCGGCTGAAACCGTCACCACGCCCAGGGCCTGCTTGATATCCTTGACATTGATTCCCAAGGTCTTCTGACTGAGAGCTTCGAGAACTTCGATCGGATAGAGCTGTACGGATTCAGCTGACAGGATCTGTTCGGGAGCCACCACGATAGCCGCTATGGCAGTGGCCGGGACGTAGGCCACGTCCAGTGCTGCTGGGGCCTTTTTGTCCGTGCCATTGTCATTAGCGGCGATGGCATCGTCGTTTGAGTTGCTGTTTGAATTGTCGCTCGACTCTTGATTCGTACAGCCAGCCAGGCTGATCAAGATTGCCATTAGCAGGGCCATCAGCGGGGGCAATAGCGTCCGCGGTTGCCAGCGTGCTCGGTTGTTATTTTGAAATACCATGATCAATTCCTCGTAAAAAATCTTGGACAAGAATGTCTGGATAATAGTTCTTGGAGACGTTGACGCTCCTTCGTTGGTGTCACTGAAAGGTGCTCGATCCAGTGCCCACCTCGACAAAGGTAACTCGGTAAAACATGGGACCAAGCAATTGCTTCAAGCCGGGGCGGGCCCATGTAAGGCAGTCCCGTTCGCTGCCGACCCGCCACTCTCTACTCGATCGACTTTACAGCAAGCTGGTGCATCGGTTACAGGAAAAGTCATCTTTCCGAACGGATTAGCTTCAGAACCGATTAGCAGTCAGGTTAGCAGATCCCGAGCCAAATACCAGCGCGCGGGAGAAATGCCCAGGGGTTGCTGAAATCCAAGTCCGCAAATTGATTTACCGCTGCCAAGCTCTCCTATGGCGGCGGCGACACGGCCCCGGACACGGTGGCGGGCATGTCCTGCGACGTTTAAAAGGTGCAAAGCGCGCACAAAAGATTTTCGCCTACTGTAAAGTGGATGGTGGCATGACCGACCCATCCTTAGCGCGTTAGACGTCTGCCCGCGCACCAAGGACGCGCTCTGCGAACCTTGCTCGGTCTTATCCGCCCACTTCCCAGTGGGCATCGATTGACGCGGTTGGTCAGCTGGCCGGGCGGAGTTGGCAAGGCTTCTTACCGCCCTCAGAGCAGCAGTTGAAACAACCGCCAGTAATGTCCTGATAGCTAACAAGGCACCCCTTGTCCGCGGCAGAAGTAGAGACCCTCCACGAGTTCGAGAAGCCGTAGGGAACCCGGTTTGCCACTGCACCACAGTGCACGAGGAATGGGTAAGGGCTACAGGTCGCCATAGCTGCCCGGTTTTAATCAAGTCAGGAATCGGCATACAGCCCGCCGAGTTCTTTGCCCGGTCAATTTATTAGCACTGGACGTCAGAGTCGTCTACTGTTGATAGGGTACCGCTCGCCATGATATAGTGATCGGG
>JAYGDH010000081.1:0-6408 GCA_046583055.1 Pirellulaceae bacterium
GTCCCTGATGCCGTTTCCGTCACCGCAGCGATTATTGAAAACCTTGTTCCCCTGCACGAACCTCGCCCTTCTCAACTGGAATCACCGGGCTCAACTTTGCCTTGTCATACTGTGCATGCTGGCTACGGCCACCGGATGCACGAAGTCAACCACCCCCGGGGATAACACGCCGGCCTCTCTCCCCTCCCAGGACGCCGAGAAAACCCCACCACCACCCACGAAACCTGCTGTCGAAAAAAAGAAAGGCCAACCAGCGGCTGTGGCCCAGCTCCCGGCACCCGAGCCCTTACCGCTGTCCGAGGAGGAACTGGCCGATGGTTGGATTCGCTTGTTTGACGGCAGCACGCTTTTCGGATGGCAAGCTACCAGTCATGCCGACTGGCAGGTGGTCGACGGTGCCATCACCGTCAGCCAGGGAGACAAGGGGTTGCTCTGTACCACGACGGCCTTCTCGAACTACGTGCTTTCCGTGGAATTTCGCAGTGCGAAAGGAACCAACAGTGGCATCTTCCTCCAGACCGCACCAATCCCCAAGGATCCTGCCCGTGATTGCTATGAGTTGAACATTGCCGATGCGGATAATCCTTTTCCAACCGGCAGTCTCGTGAAACGACAAAAAGTCAACGGTTCCTTTGACAGTACAGACTGGCAACGGTACGAGGTTACCGTGCTTGGCGATACAGTCACCGTCGTTCTCGATGGCCAGGAAATCCTGCAGTACCAGGATACGAAACCGCTCCAGCGAGGTGTCATTGGCCTGCAACTCAACGAGGGCCAGGTGGCCTTTCGAAACATCAAGCTCAAGCCGCTGGAACTCGCCTCCCTCTTCAACGGCAAGGACCTGCAGGGCTGGAAAACCTATCCGGACATGGCCAGCAAGTTCACGGTAAACAACGAGGGGTGGCTGAACGTCCAGGACGGTCGAGGGCAGTTGGAAACCGAGCGCATGCTAGGTGACTTCGTCCTGCAACTGGAATGTATCACCCATGCCGCAGACCTGAATTCCGGTATTTTCTTCCGTTGTATTCCCGGCGACGTGATGATGGGTTATGAGTGCCAGATTCACAATGGCGTCGAGAACCAGGATGCCACCAAGCCAAAGGATTGCGGGACAGGTGGATTTTTCCGTCGCCAAGATGCACGCCGTGTCGTGGCCGAGGATCTCAAATGGTTTTATCAAACCCTGATCGTCAACGGGCCTCACATGGCAGCATGGGTAAACGGTTACCAGGTCAGTGACTGGACTGACACCAGGCCAGCACACGAAAACCCACGCAAGGGACTACGAGTGGAAGCAGGCACGATCATGATCCAGGGACATGATCCGACTACAAACATTTCCTTCCGCAACCTGAAGGCTGCTGAATTGCCTACCCGCAGCACGCCACCCGCTCCCTGAAAACGATTTTTTTCTCCGGTAACCTGTAGCGATTATCGCGTGCTGGCAGGCAACCGGTGGCACCCTGAAGGACCAATCTGCATCGATTCGAACCTCAAGTGACGACTTGAATTAGATTCGATTGTGATCTTTTTCACAGCAATTGTGTTTTTTTTCACAGCAGCAATCGCCTGGGGCAACGATCATTGGCAGGCCCGGGAGCGGGCAAAATACGTTTGACGTTGCATCGCATCATTGATTATTCTCAATAGTAACTTTTCTTTACTCCTCCTCCCGATCTTCACCTTCACGCATGGAGTTCCTGTGACAATACGAACGATCCTGCAGGCCAAGGGAAACCAGGTTTTCAAGACCGAACCGGAAGAAATACTCTCTGTCGTGGTCAAGCAGCTTGTTTACCGTCGCTGTGGTTCCCTACTGGTCTGTCGAGGTGACGAACTGGTGGGCATTATCACCGAGCGTGATATCCTGCGTGCCTCGGCCACAGAAGGATACAACCTGGAGACAACCACGGTCGCTGAATTAATGACGTCCGACCTGGTCACGGGAACTCCCGATGATTCGATCAGTGAAACCATGGGCTTGCTGACCGAACGCCGCATCCGCCATCTTCCTATCCTTGACGATGGCAAGTTGGCCGGCATGATTTCCATCGGTGACGTGGTGAAGGCCCAGTACGCGAAGCTCAGTATCGAGAATCATTACCTGAAGAGTTATATCCAGGGCTAGGTCATCGCCCCCGGCGCCCGGCCATGGAAGGGCCGTTCAGTCACTGGTTTTTCGCAACTCGACGGGCAACTGAAAATGCACCTGTTCTTCACGGATGGTACGTACCTCAACCGTGGCATCATGGTGTTCTTGCAGGTAGTCCACGCAATCTTCAACCACCGATTCCGGCGCACTGGCTCCCGCGGTGATCAAGACGGTCTCCACCTCGGAAAACCATTCAGAATGAATATCCTGGACACCATCAACCAGGTGCGCGGGGACTGCCAGTTCCTGGGAAATCTCTTTCAACCGCTGGCTGTTGGAACTGTTCTGGCTGCCCAGGACCAGTACCAGGTCTGCTTCCCCGGCCAACAGTCGCACCGCCTCCTGGCGATTTTGAGTCGCGTAACAGATATCCTGTTTCGGTGGCGAGGCAATCTGTGGAAACCGCATTTTCAGTCGACGAATAATCCGACTGGCATCATCCACGCTCAGGGTGGTCTGCGTCAGGTAAGCGATCTGGGCATCGGCTGGAAACTCCAGCCGATCGACTTCCTCCTCTGATTCCACGAGCACGATGGCCTCCGGCGCCTCGCCCATCGTCCCGACCACTTCATCGTGTCCCTCGTGGCCGATCAAGACGATAATGTAACCAAGTTTTGCAAAGCGAATGGCTTCCAGGTGCACCTTGGTCACCAGGGGACAGGTGGCATCAATGGCCAGGAGATCGCGAGCCCTGGCAACCTCTCTGATTTCCGGGGAAACACCGTGAGCGGAAAAAAGCAGGTGCGATCCTGGTGGCACCTCGCTTAAGCCGTCGACAAAAACAACGCCGCGGTCGGTAAACGATTCGACCACGAAGCGATTATGAACAATCTCATGATAGACATAGATTGGTGCCCCGAAGGCATTCAAGGCCATGTCCAGGCATTCAATCGCCATGTTTACACCGGCACAAAAGCCGCGCGGCGCCGCCAGGATTATTTTCATACGATCGTTCTCGTTAAAACCACAATCAACATCGATCTATCTTAAATCAGGTCCACCCATAAGGACAAGCGACTAATCCGCAGTTCCACCGTCATCATTAACTCGAGGAGACATTTTTTCATCTGCATTCCATTGTTGCAATTGTTCAACCATGCCCAGCAGGAAACGCCCCAGTCGGTCCGACAGCTTCCTGGCCTCCTTTTTCCGCTGCCACATGTCCTGGATACTACCCGGCCGTTGAAACAGGGTGCGAGCTGCTGCGCCCAGTTTCCCCGCACGGGTCGGCCGACGATCCACCGATTCCAGGTCAGCTGCTAATCCCTGTGCCACATCCCGGTCGATGATCCGGGCCGACAGGAAAGGCACCTGTTCGCGGCGACAGACGTCCGCCACTGCCTGGGTCTGCGTGTCACAGGCAAGTGCCTGTTGTGATTTGAATAACGACTGTCTCTCTTCTTCCGTGGTGGGAAATGCTGGCAGGCTCAGTAGCGAACCCACATGCAATGTCGGACGTGCCTGGACATCCGTTTTATCAGCATGACATTCCACTGGCCATGTCTCTCCCTGCTGGTTGCAAACCTGGTCAGGCATCACGATATGACCAATCTCCACCCCCGGCTGCAGGCTGGCAGCGAATCCCGTTGCGATAATCCAACGTGGCCGCCGCATGATAATCAGATCGCGTGTTGCTCGTTCAGCACGTTCAAATCCCCCCCCTGTTTCTGCAATCACAACCGGCGACTGCTGCCAGGTACCACAGTGTTCCAGCAATGAGACGCAACGGGTTGTCACACGGTCATCCAGCTTGCGTTTCAGACCGGCAGCCTCCTCCGCATGCGCAAAGACAAAGGCCAGGCTACCCGGCACAATCCTCTCGGTGGCTGGCTGCTGCTCAGATGTCATCAAGGAGTTTCCTGTCCACTTTCTGGTTCACCACTGATTTCCACGACCCGGTGCCCAACTTCGAATAATTCCCCTTCCTCTGCCGACATATCGATCGGCAGGGGATGTAAGATACCTTGTCCCACGAGTTCCCGTCGCACCAGGTCTCGAACCACGTAATCGGTGAACCCGTAATTACCCGGCTTACGATATCGATCAATGAGACTCCAGTAAACAAAGACATGCGTGATGCCCTGCTCCCTGAGAGCCGACAGTCGCTGCCGAGCATCTCGACCGCGCATCAACCGTTCGAAAATACATTCATCGAAACAGGTGTTGTAAAGGACTGGAACCCGTAAATCAAACGGCTCTGCATCGCCAACCAGCAACACCTTTCCCGCCGACGGAGGCACATGTCGGTTCAAGTAACGATGCAGGTGCGCATGAGAACTGTCTTCAAATTCACCGACAACCGCCGGACCATCCCTCAACGGCCCCAGTCTCACCAGGAAACGGTTGTCTCCCAGCAACGATGAACTGCCCGCCAGGGTTCCAAACAGGGTCGCCAGCACCAGCAGGCACGGCAAGCTTGGCGCGGGAGCCGCTCGACACAACTGGACACTACCCAGGCCGCTCAGCAAAGCAACCAGCGGTAACATCGGTACCCAGAAACGTTCAATACGATGGGTCAACAGCCACCAGGCCAGAAACGTATAAGCCACCAGGGCTGCCAGCCACCATACTTCCGAACGTCGCCAGCCCCAGGCCAAGGACAACAGGGCCAGCGGTACCAAGAGCGGACTCTGCCAACGATCGCCACCAGCAAAGCGGACCAACGAGTTCCCGAACCCCGCGATGCTGTACCGTTGACCCGTCGCATCCACTGGCACCTGGTGAGCCCGCTGCCATTGCTCGATCCGATCCGGGGTGCGTGTCTTGCCGCCAAACCAGTTACTCAGCAAGGGATAAGTCGGATTCTCCGCCATGACGGCATTCTTGGCAAACCAGGGACCGCATCCAACGACCGTCGCCACCACGAAAACCAACCCAACTCGCGGTGCAGCACGACCCGCCTGGATCAGGAGGTAGATCAACACGGGCAAAACAACCATCAGCAATGCCGGGTACTTGCAGGCGACCGCGCTGCCAGCAAAAAATCCCGCCAACCCGCTCCATGCCAACCTGCCAGGTTGCTGACGTGCCAGGTAAGCCGCGTAAACCGCCATTAACCCGTAAAACCCAACGGCCAGTTCGACCAAACCATTGACGCCAACATGGATCACCCACGGGGTCGCCAGGAACATCACGGCACCGGCCAGGCCCGCACTCGCCGAGAACCAGCGACGGCCAAACAGGTAGATTCCCCAGGCCGTCAACAATCCAAACAACGCGAGGATCGTCTTGCCAACCATCGCACCCCACCAGCCATCGTTTTCACCAGGCCAGATCGCCATCGCCGGGATACTCAGAATTTCTGCTCCCAGCGGCATGTTGCCATAGACATTGTGAGGCAGGAATTCCACGCGCCCTGCCTCGTACCACTCCCGGGGAACCTGCAGGTGATATTCCCGCACATCAAAATCCTGTGGTGGCAACATACCTCCCAGTACAACAATTAGGGCCGGGGGCACGAGCAACCAAAGCCATCTCATCGATAAACGGTTCAGCCGGGCATCCACGTCCGCGGCAATCCCAACAGGCTCCCCTGCTAATTTGCGAAATCCGCTTTTCAGGAAAACCATCTCTACCAGAACAGGTAAGATCAACAGGCCCAGAAACAGGTTACGGTTTTGCAACAAACCACTGCAACCGAGTAACAAGGTCACCAGGGACAGGCAACTCAATCCAATCGCCAGTGAAAACAGGCCGATTTCCGCTCCTGACAAATCTCCGGTCAGCCTGCAGGGCCGCAAGATTAGTCGCCCCCAGGCAGCCGCACCCAGCAGGATAGCGGCACTCAATAACAGCAACGGCACGCGGTCCAGTACAGAAACCCGTGCCCAGTCTCCACCTGCCCATTGCCCGATTAATTCATCCGGTACCAGCAGGAACCAACAGACGCTGCGGTGGAGCTGATCGGCCGCCAAGAAGAAGACCAGGAATCCAGCCAGGAAAACCCATGCCAGGATATCCCACCGCGCACCTTCCAGTGCTTTGGCAGGTCGCTTTCCCTTGCTGGTTTTGCTGGTCACACCTGTTGTCATCATATGCCGGTTTAATACCTACAAAAGTTACATCCGGAACCCACTTGCTATCCTTCGCTGCTCAGGGTTGGCAAGGAAATATTCGATCTGTTTCAGGATAACCTGCCTACCGGAAGAAGACGAACGTGTTTCCAATCGATCCCGGCTCTCTCCCTGTCGGCAGCGGGTTACGGGAAACCTGAAAAGTTTGCTGGCCCATGCTTATCCCTAAGCTATAGTTGCGCA
>JAYGDH010000171.1:0-16296 GCA_046583055.1 Pirellulaceae bacterium
TGCAGAAGGGAACTGACGCGGCCTGTCACGGGTGGTATGTTTAATCAGTAGCAACGTGTCCACTTTCCGCTGGTGGATTTGATTTCTATTCCGCTGCTTGATGATAGACGATGATTCGATTGAAGAAACGATTGACGAATATTGATCTCAGCGACGATGTCGTATTGTATCCAACCTATGCAGTCCAGTCGGAGGATGGTGCTTCCTGGCGGGTGCCGATCTGGGGTACGGTTTACGAGATGGAACGCGCCAGCATTCGTAAACGCATGCTGGTGCGACTGCTGAAACGCATCATGAAGGTGGAGCCCGCCGCATTTCAGACGGACCTGTTTCGCCAGCGTATTCGACATTTCGTGGCGGCTACCGAACGGTTTAAACGTGTCTCGGTTCGTATCGGAGATCAACTTTTCAGGCTGCGACGCAGATCAGGAAGAAATGGTAATTTTCGTGGAGTGTTGACCCTTTCGAATGACCAGGTTGCCCGGTTGGCAGACCAGGGAGATGTCCGGGACGGTTGGCTGCACTACGAGGTGATTAGTCGCGGGAGTGGGGATCGACGATTTCATGGCCAGGTTCAGCTGGTTGAAGATCGTGGCATTTCCGTGATTTCTGACATCGATGACACCATGAAGAGCACGCAGGTTCATGACTTGCAGTTGATGTTGGAAAACACGTTCCTGGAAGAATTTCAACCGATCGATGACCTGCATGCCGTCTATCGTGAGTGGGCAGCCGCCGGGGCTTCGTTCCATTACGTGTCGTCCAGTCCCTGGCCCCTGTTTGAATCGTTGAATGATTTCTGCCAGCAAGCAGGATTTCCCAACGGCAGTTACCATCTTCGCTTATTGCGGTTGCGCGACCATATGCTGCGTCGTATCCCGGTCATTCGCCGGCGTGGCAAAGGTGGTAAGATCAAGGCTATTTTAAGGTCTTTTCCTCACCGACGCTTTGTCCTGGTGGGCGACTCTGCTGAACGGGACCCAGAGATTTATGGTGCTGCAGCGCGTCTCTACGGAGACCGCGTTATGGGGATCTATATTCGCCAGGTTTCCCCGCGGCAACTGGATGAGGAGCGTGCCGAACGTGCCTTCCAGGGTCTTCCCCGGCAACTTTGGACTACATTTGAAGCGGCGCACGAGTTGCCCGAGCACTTGCTGGTGCCGGAAATAGCCTCCAGCGTCTGAATAAGTCCTGTTGGCAAGCGAAATGCTTCTCCTGGATTCGCCTTGGCACCCCTTGTAAGGAGTGCTGGGATGAGTAATCATAGAAGGCTTGAAACGCCGGGCGAAATGCTTGGCACTTCGTGACTTAGCCTCGGCTGGTGCTGCCTCGGGTGGCAGGGCAGAGGCTGTAAATCTCGCGGGAGTTCAGTTTACATGGCGCGGCACACCGGTCCTAAATCACGCATCAATCGGCGACTTGGCCAAATGGTCTATGAGAGTAGCGGTGCGGTTCGAGCTTCCGATCGTCGTGATGCACCTCCTGGTATGCATACGCGTGGGCGTCGCCGGTCGAACTACGCGACAGCCCTGTATGAAAAACAAAAAGTAAAACACTATTACGGACTGGGTGAACGGCAGTTGCAGCGCTATTTCCGTAATGTTTCTTCCAAGCAAGGTAACACCGGTGAATTGTTGCTGATGCTTTGTGAGCGGCGATTGGATAACGTGATTCGACGATCTGGTTTTGTTTCCACCCGACCGCAAGCGCGACAGGGTGTGACCCATGGACATTTCCAGGTCAACGGGGTCAAGGTGAACAAGCCTTCTTACCTGTTACGTCCCGGTGATGTGATCACGGTGCGTCGCCGCAGCAATCTGTTGAGTTTGTATAGTCGCCTGGCGGCTGAGGAATCCGGAGAACCGCTTGACTGGGTCACCTTTGATGCGGAGACGCTCAGGGCGACCGTTCAGGGTTTGCCGTCAGCTTCTGATATCAGCTTGCCCGTCGATGTGAACACGATCGTTGAATTCTTGTCGCGATAAGATCCATGCGTACCTCGCTGGTCGTTCTGGGTGGTGGACCGGGTGGTTATGCCGCCGCTTTCTTGGCTGCTGACCAGGGACATGATGTCGTACTCGTGGAAGCAGATCCACGTCTCGGTGGTACCTGCCTGCTGCGAGGCTGTATTCCCAGTAAGGCCCTGCTGCACCTGGCTCGCGTGATGGGAGAAGTGGACCAGTTGTCCGAGGAATGGGGTGTTCATTATGGGCCACCCCGGATCGAACTGGACCAGGTGCGAGATCATCAACAAGCGTTGATCGAGCGACTTTCCGGCGGCTTGCAACAACTTGCCAAGCGGCGGCAGGTGAAGGTGATCCACGCCCGGGGCCACTTCCGCGATTCCCACACGCTGGAACTACACGGAGAACATGAAAGCCTCGGTGAGGACCGTGAGCTGAGCTTTGACCATTGCATCCTGGCAACCGGGTCCCGTCCTGTCTGTCCTCCTGGACTGGCCAGCGATTCCGAACGTGTCATGGATTCCGGTACGGCACTCGATCTGCAGGAGATTCCCTCGCGTCTGCTGGTTATCGGGGGTGGCTATATTGGGTTGGAACTGGGAACCGTGTATGCCCGGCTGGGTAGCCGCGTGAGCGTAGCCGAACTGACGCCAGGCTTGCTCCCGGGAGTGGATCGCGACCTGGTGAAGGTGTTGCAGCGACGGTTGGACTCGTTGTTCGCCGAGCCAGTGATGCTCGAGACGAGGGTGGATTCGATCCAGGAGGTTGAATCCGAACTGGAGATCTCCTTGACCGGGCCCGACGGGACTTTCCAGCAGTCCTACGACCGGGTGTTGGTTGCCGTGGGGCGTGCGCCTGCTTCCATGGAACTGGGCCTGGAAAATACCCAGGTAAGCCTGGATGATCGAGGTTTCGTGATTTGTGATCAGCAGCAGCGAACCGCCGATCCGGCGATCCTGGCAGTGGGTGATGTTTGTGGCGAGCCCATGCTGGCCCATCATGCTTCTTTCCAGGCGAAAACTGCTATCCGCACATTGCAGGAAAAAAGCGCGGAGCGCTCCCCGGAATTGGTTCCGGCCATTATCTTTACCGATCCGGAAATTGCCTGGGTGGGTCTCACGCAGACCCAGGCCCGCGAGCGGCAGCAAAAAGTCCGGCCGGCGATTTACCCCTGGGCTGCCAGTGGTCGGGCCCAGGCACTGGGGCGGACCGATGGCATGACCCGCTGGTTGGTTGATCCGGAAACGGATGCCCTGCTGGGGTGTGGCATCGTCGGTGCCGGTGCCGGTGACTTGATTGCAGAGGCCGTCCTGGCGATTGAACGGGGATGCCGGGTGCAGGACGTGGCGGAGGTGATTCACCCGCATCCGACGCTTAGCGAAACGCTGTCCGGAGCTGCCGAGGTTTACCTGGGAACGGCCACCGAAGTCTACAAGCCACGGCGTTGATGAGTCCCGGCTGCTTACTTGACCACGAAATTGACCAGTCGCCCGGGTACGATGATGACCTTGACGACCTCTTTCCCCGCCAGCAGTTCGAGCACCTTGGCGTCGTTGCGTGCGATTTCTTCCAGGGTCGCCTGGTCGGTATCCGCGGGTACGGTCAGTTTCGTACGGACCTTGCCCTGGATCTGGACCGGGATTTCCAGCTCTTTGTCCTGGGTCAGGGCTTCCTCGTAAGTGGGCCAGGGTTCGTAGGCCAGGCTTGTTTCGTGACCCAGGATGTGCCAGAGCTCCTCTCCCAGATGGGGTGCCAGTGGCGAGAGGAGCAGGACGAAACGTTCCATGGCCGAGCGCGGACGTGTTTCGCTCCTGGTGAAATGGTTGACGAATTCCATCAGCCGCGCGATCGAGGTGTTGAATTCCAGGTTCTCCAGGTCATTGCTGACGGCCTTGATGGTGCGATGCAGTACCCGGTCTTGTTCCTCGTCACAGTCAATGTCCTGTACCGCGGCGTGCAGCGTGATGGTTTCTGCGCGGTCATCCACGACCATCCGCCAGGATCGGTCGAGGAAGTTGCGGACCCCACTGACCCCGGACATGTTCCAGGGCTTGCTGGCCTCCAGGGGGCCCATGAACATTTCATAGAGACGCAGCGTGTCTGCCCCGTACTCCCGGACGACATCATCCGGGTTGACCACGTTGCCACGACTCTTGGACATCTTGTAGGCGCGGCTTTCCACCCGGATGGTCGGGTCGTCGCAAAGAACAAAGAGGTCTCCCTGTTTCTCTACCTGCGCTGGTTCCAGCTTGATTTGCTGCAGTGGTTGAGAAGTCTCGGCGTGGACATGTTCTCCAGCTTCGTTGCGGCAAACCTCCCCGGCATTGATATACGCTCCCGCGGTATCCTGGAAACCGGTGAATTCCATTTCTCCCAGGATCATGCCCTGGTTCACCAGCCGCTGGAATGGTTCCGGGTGACTGACGTGGCCGCGATCGTAAAGTACCTTGTGCCAGAAGCGTGCATAGAGCAGGTGTAACACCGCGTGTTCTGCACCACCCACGTAGAGATCGATCGGCATCCAGGCTCGTTCCTTCTCGGGATCAACGAACTGTTCCTGGTTTCGTGGGTCAATGAATCGCAGGTAATACCAGCAGGAGCCGGCCCACTGGGGCATGGTATTGGTTTCTCGCCGGTAACGTTGACCGTCAATGACTGGATACAGCCATTCCTCGGGAGCCTTACCCAGGGGTGGTTCGGGCCGTCCGTGAGGCTTGTAATCACTCAGATGAGGCAGGTCCAGTGGCAGATCCTCTGGATCCAGGGCCCGGATACGGCCCGTGGGATTGTCCGCGTCGTCCAGTTCGTGAAGAATTGGAAACGGTTCCCCCCAAAAGCGCTGGCGGCTGAAGAGCCAGTCTCGCAGCTTGTAGTTCACCGCCGCGCGGCCGATTCCCTGCTGCTGCAGGTCGGCAGCGATCTGTTCCTTGAAGGCGCCGGTTTCCGTACCGTCATAGGCAGCGGAATTGCAGGCCGTACCGGTTTGTGAATAACAGGCTGTCCCTTCCAGTACTGCCTGGCGATCCACCTCGCCAGATTCGCCAGGATCGACCACTGCAATGATCGGCAGATCATACAGGCGGGCAAATTCAAAGTCCCGGATGTCGTGCGCCGGTACCGCCATGATGGCCCCGGTCCCGTAACTGATCAACACGTAGTCGGCGATCCAGATCGGTACGGACTGGCCGTTGACCGGGTTGATCGCGTGGGAACCGGTAAAGACCCCACTCTTTTGCTTATTTTCTTCCGTGCGTTCGCGATCGCTCTTGGCTGCCGCCTGTTCGCGATACGCGGTGACCGCTTCCTGCTGAGCCGGCGTGGTCAGTCGTTCCACGAAGGCATGTTCCGGTGCAATGACCATGTAGGTAGCCCCGAACAGGGTGTCCGGGCGCGTGGTGTAGACACGCAGCACATCCTCCTTCGGCTTGCGTGAAAATCCGCCGGCGGCACGCTCGGTTTGCCAGCAGGAATAATTTTCCGGGTCACCGATATAGAAGTCCAGCTCAGCGCCCGTGCTGCGACCGATCCAGTCGCGTTGCAGCTTCTTGATGCCGTCGGACCAGTTGACCGTGGCAAGGTCCTCTTCCAGCCGATCCGCATAGGCCGTGATTCGCAACGTCCATTGACGTAGTGGGATTCGCTGGACGGGGTGATCTCCCCGCTCGCTCTTGCCGTCAATCACCTCCTCGTTGGCCAGCACCGTTCCCAGTGCCGGACACCAGTTCACCAGGGCATCGGCCTGGTAGACCAGGCGATGTTCATCCTGGTATTGCTCGACCGCGACGGGGCCTTCCTGCTGGATGTCGTCCGGGATCGGTAACTCTGAAACCGGACGTCCACGTTGTTGCTGCGTGTCGAACCAGGTGTCGTAAAGTACCAGGAAAATCCACTGGGTCCAGCGGAAGTACTCGAGATCGGTGGTGGCCAGTTGCCGGTCCCAGTCATAGCTGAAACCAAGCATCTTGAGCTGGCGGGTGAAGGTTTCGATATTTTTATCGGTCGACTCTCGCGGGGGTGTGTTGGTCCGAATCGCGTGCTCTTCCGCAGGTAATCCAAAGGAATCAAAACCCATCGGATGCAAGACGCACTTGCCCCGCATACGTTCAAAACGACAGAAGATGTCAGTTGCCGTGTAGCCCTCGGGGTGTCCCACGTGCAAACCATCTCCACTGGGATAGGGAAACATGTCGAGCACATATAGTTTTTCTGACGTGGGGAGTTCCGGAACGGCAAACGTGTGATGCTGTTCCCAGTGAGCTTGCCATTTGGGTTCGATTTCAGCGGGATTGTACTTGGGCATGATCTGCCAGCATCCTGGATTGAGGTTCGTATCAGCGAATCGCGGCGGTCCGTGAACCGACAGGCTTAGCCGGTCCCGGTACACATTAATGAGGCCTGCGACAAGCAAGCGATTCTACTGACTGGACTACCTTCTGGCAAACCGAGTACCGGTGATCCCGGGCATCCTGTTTTATTGGCCGGCATACTCAGGTGACTGCTGGCATGATAGACTTGCAATAGCTGGTGACTCACATGGCTGGCTTGCCCAGCCTGTCTTTTTTCCCACGGTCCTGCACCAGCGGTCGTGGCCTGTGAATCAAAAAGGTAGTCATGTTACGTGGTAGACGTTCCAGCATCCTGTTGAACCTGGACCAACGCGAGAAAATGCGTGCGGCTGGAAAGTTCAATGCCCAGTTGATGGATTACATCCGCGACCACGTCCAAGTGGGTACCACGACCGGTGAAATCGATCGCCTGGTCCACGAATATACGCTCGATCACGGGCATGTGCCGGCACCACTCGGATACCAGGGATTCCCCAAGAGTTGCTGTACCAGCGTCAACGAGGTGATTTGTCATGGGATTCCCGGTGACTACGTGTTGCAGGATGGAGACCTGGTGAATGTTGATATCACCAGCATCGTGGCTGGCTGGCACGGAGACCAGTCCGAGACATTCCTGATTGGAAATGTCTCGGAACAGGCACGCCAGGTGACCCAGTGTGCGCTTGATTCCCTCTACCGGGGAATTGCTGCCAGCAAACCAGGTGGGACCGTCTATGCCATCGGAGTGGCCGTGGCCGCAGAAGCAAAACGTTACGAATTTGGAGTGGTCCGGGAATACGTGGGACACGGGCTCGGAGAAAAATTCCACCAGGAACCCTCCATTCCGCATCACCCCACACCTGGAGCAGAAAAAGTGAGGTTGTTGCCGGGCACCTGTTTTACCATTGAGCCCATGATCAACGTGGGGCATCATGCGACATTGCTTGATGGCAGCGATGGCTGGACCGTGCGAACACGTGATGGGTTACCCTCGGCCCAGTTCGAACACACGATTCTCATGACCGAGCAGGGTGCGGAAATTCTGACCCAGACAGAACGTGGTCCACGGCCCGGGGATCAGTTGTAAGCAGCATTTTAGAGATGCTAGCAGCAGGTCATTAAACGGTTTCGATCTTGAGTTATCCGTCGTCTTGAAGTACAAGGTCGACCTCCCATCTTCTTCCCTCCTCGTCTTCTTCTACCGGATCGGTTCGACACATGGCTGGTTTGCGAATCTTCCTGTACGTTTCTTGTTGCCTGATCGGTTGTTGCGTGACCTCCCTGTGGGCGACACCTCCCTTGCCTTACCAGGCTGAAATCGTGAGTGACCATGTTGTGTATCGCTCGGGGCCGGGTGAACAGTACTATGTCTGTGGCCATTTGCAGCGTGGTGAGATCGTGGAGGTCTACCAGCAACAGGGGACAGGTTTCCTGGCCATCCGACCTCCCCGTGGCGCATCCAGTTGGGTGTTGGCTCGGGATGTCGTCAGGACTCGACAGGAGTCGATTGGACGTATCGTACGCCCCCGTGTGATTTCCTGGATCGACAGCGAATTGTCGTCAGCTACAGATGATCAGTGGCAGGTGCAGTTGAAAGAAGATGAACTGGTGGAGATCCTGGAGAAACGGCCAGTGCCCGGCCAGCCAGTTGAAACCGCAGACCAATACTATCGAATTGCTCCACCGTCCGGGGAGTTTCGCTGGATTCACACCCGTTTCGTGCAGCCCGCGCGAGCAGCGGTCAGTCACATTGATTCCACGATTTCGCCCACTGGTGTCGAGTCGGTCCAGTTAATCCAGTATCCCCAGGACACCACGTACCTGCCTGCCAACGGCTGGCGTGATCGACGCCTGGCCAATATCAATGCACTGCCGCCCGCTTCCGAGGTTCGTATTGCGCAAACAAATCCGGGGCCGACGGTCTTCGAACAACCGGCAAAGATTCAGCAGCAACCACGCCAGGTGTTGCCGAAACCGGCTGCGGGTAAGTCTACTGTTTCCACTGCTGAAACGTCCAGTAATCGGATCGGTGGTGTATCGTATCATGGCGTCGGGTGGCTGATGAGGGTTTATGGTAAGGATCGGTCCCTGCCACCTTTTGCCCTGTTGGATGACGAGGGCAAGTTATTGCAGTACGTGACACCTGCCCCCGGGGTCAATTTGCGTCGCTATGCCCGGAAAGAAGTGGGTATTTTAGGGACTCGGATACTAGTACAACGGGGCGAGGTACAGCGTTTGACCGCCTATCGCGTGATTGACCTCTCACGTCACCGCTGAGCAGCTTGCTGGATGCTAGCATGCTTTCATTTCTTTTCTGCGCGGGTTCCCTGTACTTCACCGGGTCATCTGACCGAAATAATCCTTCATACCGGCAATCTTTAACAGTGCTTTGCTTGTTATTGCCGGTTGGAACTTCGGTCAGGGGGGGATATGGACCGGATCGGCTTTATCGATCGCACTGCGCATGCGCTGCGTGGTCACGGTGTCTTGCGAACGGGGTGGAGCGGTTGCTTGATCGCGCTGGTGTTGTGCTCGTCTCTGCGGGCGGAATCTCCTGCATCCATGCGGCCCAGCAGCAGCTTGGAATCTCGCCAGGAAGCGATGCAGTTCATTCCGTTTGACCAGTTAACGGCGGCCAAGCGGGAGAAAATCCGTAAGGTCCTTGATCGGCCGAGTGTCTATCGTCGTTTGCCGATCCAATTGACGGCCACGGATCCGAAGTTATTTACCTTCCTGGTGCGTTACCCGGAAGTGGTTATTAACATGTGGCAGTTAATGGGCGCAACGAAGATCAAGTTTCAGCGAACGGGTCCTTACACGTTCCAGATGGATGATGGCGCCGGTACTTCCAGTCGAGTGGAACTTATTTACGGCACACCGCAGTTGCACGTGTTTTATGCCGAGGGATTTTACGATGGTTCCCTGCTGCCACGGCGTGTCCAGGGCAAGTGTGTCATGGTGCTGACCACGGCTAACAGCGAGCAGCAGGGACGTCCGCTCCTGTCCAGTCGCCTGGATGTGTTCCTACAGGCGGACAGGTTGGGAGTGGAATTACTGGCCAAGACTCTGCACCCGTTGATGGGTAGTACGATTGATAAGAATTATTCGGACACGGTTCGTTTCGCATCTCAAGTCTCGCGGGCGACCACGCAGAATCGTGCCGGGATCGAGCGATTCACGGCTCGCCTGGCCAACGTGGATCCTGCAATCCGTAGTCGATTTAACAAGCTTACCGTCCAGCTCAACGAGTCGTCCCGGAAGGCTCCTGCGCGCGTGGCCAGGCCGGTGCCTGGCGAGCGGTCTGCGCGCCGCCAGTGAGGATGATACTGGGCGTTTCTAGTCGTTGGCAGCGGCAACCATTTCCGCGGCCTTTTCCTTGATGGCACCCAGGTCAAGTTTGCCCGTGCCGAGGATGGGAATCTCATCGACTTCGAAAAAACTGTCCGGATGCGGGATATAGAGATTGGGAAGCCCTTCCTGGGAAAGCTGTTGACAGAGTTCCTGGACCGACTGCTGGAATGGTTTGTGGAGAACGATCAGTCGTTCTCCCTTCTTGGCATCGGGAACGGCAGTTACTGCGGCCAGCAATTCTTCTTCTTCGCCACTGGAAATCAGCGAGTTAAGCGTTTCCTCGATCTGGATGTGAGGGATCATTTCCCCTCCGATCTTGGAAAAACGGCTCATCCGTCCTGTAATCTGGATGAATCCATCGTCATCAATGAGGGCGACATCACCGGTACGGTACCAGCCGTCCTGGATGGCTTCGCTGGTCAGGTCCTCGCGACCGAAATAGCCTTTCATGACATTGGCACCCTTGATCCAGAGCATGCCAGGTTGATTGGTTCCCAGTTCTTCTCCACTGTCCAGGTCGGTCACCCGGGCCACGACCCCGGGAATCGGGCGGCCCACGGTACCATCCTTGCAATCGACCTGGAAGTTCTCGCCGGATCGATTGCGGGGAACATTGACCGAGGCCAGTGGTGACAACTCGGTGGCTCCATAACCCTCGACCGGGCGAATCCCGAACTTTTCCTCGAACCCATCCGCCAGGTCGAGGGGAAGTTTCTCGGCACCCGTGACAATGACGTCTAGTTTCGCGAACTGCTCTGGAGTACAGCGGCGTAGATAGGTTCTGAGGAAAGTGGGCGTGGCCAGCAGGATCGTCCCGCCGTGTTTCTCGGAGAGCTTGCCGACCTGCTTGGCATCCAGCGGGTTGAAATGGTAAGCTCCCTTGACGTTGGTCGTCATGACGGTCCAGAGGGTCACGGTGAAGCCGAATGAATGGAAGAACGGCAGCACACCAAGGACGACATCGTCGTTACGCAGCTTGATGACCTGGTCGATGGCCTCGATGTTGGATCCGATATTCCCATGGGTCAGCATGACCCCCTTGGGGACGCCGGTCGAACCGGAAGTAAAAATAATGGTCAGGATGTCATCACTCTTGATCTTGTGCAATTGCAGGAGTCGATCCAGGCAGGCAGCGGGCACCAGGTAGCTGCCGATCATGCCAGCCAACTTGTCGGTCAGCTTGATCTTGTCACGGAGATCTTCCAGGTAGACCACCTCCGCATCGAGTTCGAAGTTCATCTTTTCCATGACCTTACGACTGGTCAGGATCCGGCGAATCCCACATTGCTGGGTGCAGGCATTGAGGACTTCCGAGGAGACGGTGTAATTCAGGTTAACCGCGACCCGTCGATCCAGGGCCAGGGCCATGTTGACCACCGCCGGTCCCGTGCCAGGGGGGAGTAACAGGCCTACGAATTGTTCATCCGCCTCGAGAACTTCACGGCGCAGCAAGCGCCGCAGGATCAGGGACCGCATCAGGAGAGCCCCACCGGTAAGGTCACCACCGAGTGAATCTGCTGCCTTGGAGCGAAATTTCTTTCGCTTGGCAGCTCTTACAAAGTCGCGAGTTAATTGGCTTAGTTGTTGGGTTCGTTGTTCCACGGCATTAGCTCCCAGATCTTGAACAGCTTGTCGGACCTCGTGAACGTCCCTTGGATTATGGACGGCCGGGCCAAAGTGAATGTGAATAGGGTAAGGCCATTTGAGCGGCCATTTCCAGAAAAACTTACCTCCCTTGAAACTAAAAATACTTCCCCAGAGTCCGTCAAGGTAGACTGGAATGACGGGTGCGTCGGTACCCTTGAGAATCTTCATCATACCCGGTTTGAAGGTTTGAATCTGACCACTGCGGCTGATTCCACCCTCGGGGAAAATACAGACCAGTTCCCCGTTATTGAGGGCATCACGGGCCGTTTGCAGGGCCTGGATGACTGACTTGGGACGCGCGGTCATCATGATCGTCCCGAATATCTTGGCCAGTCCATGGACCCAGCGGCTCTTGAAATTACCGGCGTAAACCACGATACGGATGGGACGAGAACTGACCAGGACCAGCAGGATTCCATCGAGCCAGGAAATGTGATTGGCTACCAGCAGTGCGCCACCCTCGTCCGGAAGGTTCTGTAATTGATGGATGCGGATGCGGTAGACGGAACGACTGGCCAGCCAGACCATGAATCGAATCGACGCTTGCGGGATTAACCAGATGATGTAAATGAAGATCGGCAAGGTCAGGATACCGGCTATCAGGAAGACCTGGCGCGAGGACAATAACGGTTGCCGATTCGACTGTTCAAAGATTCTCTTTACCAGTTGTTGTGATTCAGGAAATCGTTCACGGACATTCTTTTGCTGGAGCTCCCGCTGGTTCTGGGCAAAGTTTTGCTGGGCAGAAGTGGTTCCTTTCTCCAGTTCTTCCTGGAGACGCTGCTGGATCTGTTGGCGTTCCTTGATTTCAAACCAGAGCAGGCTGGTCAGTGTTGCCTGGTACACCTGGACCTCTGCATCCCGGGTCGTGCCCGAGGTGGACCTGGCTGGCAGGTAATCCTGGATCACCGGTTTCTGCTCGGTGTCGCGTTGCCAGTCGCGGCTAAATCGCTGTCGGGTCTCTTCGACCTGCTCTTGTTGGACGGCCGTGAGTGGCAGCCCGCGTAGCTGGCCGTCGATATTATCCAGTGAGCCAGGTTCATGAGGGCGACGCATGCCGGAATAAGCCACCGAGACGATCAGTACGCCGGTAAAGGTCAGGAAGTTGACCGCCGCCAGGATCGAGCCGCGAGTTTTTGCCGGACTGCGTTGCTGGATGAATGCTGCCAGTGGTACATCGAAAAGCCCCGCGCTGGCGCCGAGGGAGAACAGCAGGAAACAGGCCCACATCATTCCCGGGTTCCAGGGTGACACCGGGTCAATGATCGTGTCCTGGACCGTGAAAATCAGCATCGAGCTGACGGCAATTCCAAAGGCACCCAGGGGCAGGATGCCCAACTCGACACGGCCGCCGGACCAGACACCGGCCAGGACGCTGCCAACGCCCACTCCCAGGATCAGGCAGAAAAGCAGGGGTACCTTGTCCGTTTCGATCAGTCCTCCTCCTTCACTAGCGAACTGGTCGATATTCAACTGGGCCAATCCTCCCACGGACCAGAAGAAGACAATCCCCAGGGCCACTCGCAGCAGCGGGCCGTTGGAGGCAAGTGTTCGCAGGTCACGGTAGGTTTGGCTGAAGGCATTCCAGGGAAAGGTACGGTCCGGGTTAGCGGCGGGAACGGGACGAATTAACAGGCTGAGCAAGGTACCGATCACCGCCATACTAATTAATGTGATCGCGGACCACTGCCAGTGTTCCTGGCCGCGAAAGCCAGTGATTTGTGCCAACCAACTCCCCAGTGCCATGCCGACTACCGTCGCGACGACCGTGGTCAATCCAAAAAGTGCATTGGCCAATGAAATCCGGTCAGACCGAAGTAATTCGGGAACGCTACCGAGCTTAGCGGGTGAAAACAGAGCGCTTTGCGCTCCCATCAGGCCCACGGCAGCGAACAACAGCCAGAGGTTACCCAGGACAACGGCGATGGTGCCCAGCACCATGATGAAGATCTCGGCAATCTTGCAGCCGAGAATTACGGAGCGTTTACTGTAACGATCAGCCAGGTATCCAGCGGGAGCTGCCAGCAAGAGGTAAGGCAGTACGAAACAAGCGGTACCGGCCATCAGGATGTTGCGAATTTCTTCAGCGCTGACAAAGTCCTTGCCGACGCCGATAACCAGCCAGCGGAAAACGTTGTCATTGACGGCGGTGAGCAACTGGGTCAGCAGCAGGCCGATGAAGCTCCTGGAGCGCAAGCCTTCCCGGCCATTGTCAGTGTGTACGGCGATGGGAGGTTCATTCATGAGGACACGATCAAGGATCGAGTGGATACGTTGATCTCATAGTTTGGCTTGATTTCAGGGGTATCGTCAACAGGAAGTGGAACAGCCTGTTGAAGACGATATCACGCAGGTGTTGCGTGACATACGGTCTTTCCACATCACGAAAGTGTCGATTAACGGCCTGGTTTATGGGGAGGCTTTGAGCCTTGCGGATTACCTGGGATGTGACTTGAATCGCAGGCTTTTTCTGATTGGATCTGCTCTTTCAAGGACCTGGCGAGAACGTCATAGGAGGCGTTTCCGGGCCTAGTAAATGCGTATGATTTGTTCTATGCTGGCAACAAGTGTAAACACTGGTGTGACGGTATTCCGGCTTGGCTGGCTGAACCAGTGGATCAGGAACATCTGTGGCACCGAAAACCGATTGAGAGGAGTGGTGATTTATGGCCGACTACCGGCAAATTAGCGTAGCGGAGACAGATGGAGTGACAATTGTTCATTTCAACGACCGGAGAATCCTGGATGCTGGATTGATTCAGCAGCTGGGCGAAGATCTCTTCCAACTGGTCGAGGAAGAACAACGGGATAAGCTGTTGCTCAATTTTGTTGACGTCGAGTTCTTGTCGAGTGCAGCATTGAATCGGTTGATCATGCTGGACAAGAAAGTCAAGGAACGTGGTGGCACTCTGAAATTATGTAATATTTGCGGCGGGATCATGGACGTGTTTGTCATCACGCGATTGGACAAGCATTTCGAGATTGTTGAGGATGAGTCAACGGCACTCGCGGCGTTCTAGTTCTTGCCGGGCGCATCGTGTACGGTAGCAACTTTTCAGAATCTTGTCTTGGATCAGTTGATGGCAAACGAAAGCTGGGTGTGGGTTCTGGAGGAACGCATCCCGAGTATTACCAAGGAGGGGTCAGCGACGCTTGAAAAGCTGTTGGATGCATTACGGCATCAACAGTGGTCCGATCAGGATGTGTTCGCAGTTCACCTCTCCCTGGAAGAAGCGATCGTGAATGCCATTCTGCATGGTAACCAGGGGGATCCCCAGCGGTCAGTGGACATCAAGTTCCACGTTGCGGAGACGCATGTACGTATCGAGATCGTGGATGAAGGTCCTGGTTTTGACCCGGATGGCTTGCCGGATCCAACTGCTGACGAGAACCTGGAAAAACCATCCGGTCGAGGTGTGATGTTAATGCGACATTACATGGACGAGGTTCAATACAACAAGCGTGGCAATCACGTGATCATGGTTAAGAAGCGGGTGGGAGGATCTTCCTGAGGGATTCCTGATCGGCTGGAATTGTCAGGACGTCTTGACTCAAATAGACTAAGAGGATACTAAAGTACGACCTTCGGTAAACGAAGGTAATTTATTCCCCTGTAGCTCAGTTGGTAGAGCGAGCGGCTGTTAACCGCTAGGTCGTAGGTTCGAGCCCTACCGGGGGAGCTCGTGGTGAACCCGATTCACCGCATCGAACACGAAGGCCCGCTTTTGGCGGGCCTTTCTTTTTGTCAGGACTTCTTGAATCCGCCCTTGTGGACCGTTTCTGACCCTCGGTTGGTGCCATGGCCTGAACGCCTGGACTGAGGAGCATAGCCTTCCTCGGTTACAGCCATGAAGCTGTCATCATTGTATGATAAGAACATAAGTAGTGAGACTGGCAGCCATCTTGAAGTTACCCAAATCCAGGAAAACTACGCCGTCGTGCAATCGGCAGCCGGTCTAAAAAAGAAAAATGGAAACAATATGAATGGAAACCAAATGAGCTATCGACTGCTCTGCCTTGTTTGCCTGGTGTTATTGCCTGGACTGTTGAACGGACAGGAAGTTCGTCGGGCCATGATCGAGGAGATCCAGGTGATTCCAACTGAGGCGAATGAGAAATGGACGATTGGTGGGCAGGTTTTCGGGGTCATGGTGACTACCCAGATCAATGCTCGCAAGGTGCCGACAGCCGGTGAGTTGGCGGTGGTGGAATACATTGTTAAAGATGGCAAGTTGGTGGCGACCGTTATCCAGCCCATTGGGATCAAGGCGGCCGATGTCAATGATGGCCCTTATGTGATCTGGAAAGACGCTTCGACCGCGGAAGTCTTGATGATGACCGCTGGCAAGGTCAGCAGGAAAACCTACCAGCAGATCACGAAACCGATCGTGATTGACGATTTGCCGGGTCCCGTGAATTCAATCACCTTGGATCCTGCCACGCCGTCTTCACCCAAGTCGGCCTGGACCCAGCCTTCCAGATTGATGGCGATCAGTGACCTGGAAGGGAACTACAAGAACACGCGGCAGTTTCTGAAGACCAACAAGCTCATCGATCAAAAGGGGAACTGGATTTGGGGAAAGGGACACCTGGTCCTGGTGGGTGACTTGGTGGACCGGGGCAGCCAGGTCACGGAGCTGATGTGGCTGTTTCATCGCCTGGAACGGCAGGCCCGGAAAGCGGGCGGCAGAGTTCATTATGTTCTGGGTAACCACGAGGCGATGGTCATGGGAGGGGATTTGCGCTATATCCACCCGAAATACCATTTTGTAACGGCCCGCATGAAATTGCGTTACGACCGGCTGTTTGCTGCCGACACTGAAATCGGTCGTTGGTGGCGCTCAAAAAATGGTGTCGAGACCATTGGTAACCTGTTGTTTGTTCATGGCGGTTACTCACCGGTTCTGGACCAGGCGAAACTGCATATCAACATTCTCAACCAGAGGATACGGGCGGGTTTGGCGCCAGCTCAGCCGACAGGTTCGACGCCCGCTACCAACCCTGTCAAA
>JAYGDH010000218.1:0-2955 GCA_046583055.1 Pirellulaceae bacterium
ACGCAAGTGTAAATCGGATTGCCGCCGATCTTCGTAAACAGGAAGATGGCCTTGCTACCATGGTAAGGCTGATTGTTACGAGTGAACTGTTCCAGTCAAAGTAGCATGAGACAGGAACTAGAGTAAGTTTTGCAGATACTAACTATAATAGGTTGCTATGACTATTAATCTTAATTCCCTTGATCGTCGCCGATTCCTGCGAGGCAGTGGGGTGGCGCTTGCTTTGCCGTTGCTAGGTTCCGTTTCGGAGTCCGTGCAAGCTGCGGCCAAGCCTGCCAATCCCAGGCGACTGGCATGTCTCTATTTCCCGGATGGCGTTCCCATGCCGTTGCCGGAAGATCCCGCCTACAAGGAGTGGCTCTGGTTCCCACATGGGAATGGTAAAGACTTCGAGTTCACGAAATGCTTCGAACCCCTGGCGTCCCTGCGGGATGAGTTAACGGTACTCTCGGGTTTCTCGCATCCGCATGGCCGAATTGTTCATGGGCACAACAATGCCGATCAATTCCTGACGGGAGCATCAACCGGGACCGGTGACAGTCATTACAAGAATACGATTTCACTGGACCAGGAATACGCGAAACATGTGGGTAGCCAGACACGATTCTCATCACTGGTCATGTCGACCGATGGTGGTACGGGTACGGTTCGCGGAGCCCATACGCTTTCCTTTAATCAAAATGGTCGGGCCATCCCGGCGGAGAATCGCCCCAAGCGAATCTTTGACATGCTGTTCGTGAAAAGCGATGAGAATGCGGCCAGGCGACTGGCACTTAGCAAGAGTACCCTGGACGATCTGCTGGTAGACGCGCGAGCCTTGAAGAGGAAACTCTCGTCGGATGATCAGCAACGGTTGGATGAATACCTGGAATCGGTTCGTGAAACAGAGATCAAGGTCGAGAAGGCAAAACGCTGGATCAATACGCCGCTTCCCACGGTCAACGTGGATCATCTCAATCTCGAGATCACTCCGAAGGATCCACGGAATTACGTGCGTACGATGTACGAGTTGATTTACCTGGCATTTCGCACCGATTCCACTCGGGTGGCAACTTACCAGATCGGTCGTGAAAACGGAGTCGGGATCAGTGATCACCTGGCGAAAGCGGTGGGCTTTACCCTGGCTCACAGTTTATCTCATGAAACGAAAGAACCTGATGGCTGGAAGCGATTTGGCATCTATTGCCGATTCCTGAATGAAGAATATGGTCGCTTTGTCCGGAAGCTGAAGGAGACTCCCGAACCGGCTGGAGAGGGGACCATGCTGGATAATACCTTGCTCCTGTTCGGTTCTGCGTCGAGCGCCTTCCATCTCTCGAGAAATTATCCGATCGTGCTGACCGGTGGTAAAAACATGGGCTTCAAGCATGGCCAGTTCCTGAACAAGGTCGGGAACAATTACCAGGGTGGTCCCTGGTTGGGTAGAAAGGAACCCTGGGCGCAGAAAATCACGCACCAGGATCTTCCGCTGTCGAACCTCTACCTGACGATGCTGCAACGCCTGGGAGTCGAGGCCAAGAGCTTCGGCGGTAGCAGTCAAATTTTGGACGAAGTGTAGTCCTGGTTTTTCGAACTGATCTTGAAAGCTGAGGGTCATGAGAATACTGAAGCTTCTCCTGCCGGGTACTCTTGTCTTGCAGTTCGTCCTTCAGGGCTCTTTTGCTGACTCTGCCGAGCATTCGAAACCCAACATTGTCTTTATCCTGGCCGACGACCTGGGAATCGGTGACGTCGGTTGCTACGGTGGCCAGCGTTGCCTGATCGAGACTCCCAATATCGATGCACTGGCTGCCGGTGGATTGCGTTTTACCGATGCGCATCCAAATGCCTCGATCTGTGGTCCGACACGGCGTGCCATCATGACGGGGCGTTACAACTGGCGTTTTGGCGCCACCGTGAATCATGGTCCCTGGGGATTCTGTGGCCCGCGGCCTAACACCGAGAAGGCAACGCTCGGTAAACTGCTGCGGAGATCCGGATACCGAACCGGTTACGTTGGTAAATGGCACCTCGGTACGACCATGGTTACCAGGGATGGCAAGACCCAGGGACTGACCAACGTCGATTTTAAGAAACCGCTGATCTATGGCCCCGTGCAATTCGGATTCGACTACAGTTTCATCCTGCCAGGATCGCTCGATATGTATCCCTATGCCTACGCGCGCAACAACGCCTGGCAGGGTGAGATCACCACTCAAAAAGGCTGGAGCGCCTTCAATCGCGTGGGGCCGGCAGAAAAGGATTTCCAGGATCATGAAGTGCTGGAAACGTTTTATACCGAGGCCGAGGCCTTTATTGGTAAGCAGCAGAAGGATCAGCCCTTCTTTCTCTTCCTGGCGCTTACCGCACCGCATACGCCGACCAGCCCAGGAGTGAAGTGGCGGGGAAAAAGCAAGCTGGGCGTGTATGGTGACTTTGTCATGGAGGTCGACCATTCTATCCAGCGAGTAAGGAAGGCCTTGAAAGCGAAGGGACTGGATCGCAATACCCTGGTATCATTTTCCTCGGATCATGGACCGGCCCCCTACGCGGGCAATATCCTCAAGGCAACACCCGGGCAGATCAAGCAACTGGAAGCCAGGGGACATTATCCCAGTGGCCTTCACCGCGGCTACAAGTTCTCTATCTACGAGGGCGGCCTGCGAGTACCGCTGATTGCTCACTGGCCCGGGGTGATCACGGAGGGAAAAAGTTGTTCGGCGCTGGTCGGTCTGAACGATTTCATGGCAACCTTTGCCGACCTGGCGGGTACGGAACTGGCTGACGATGAAGGTCCGGACTCGATCAGCTTTGCCAACCTTCTGCAGCACCCAAAAGCCAAGGGTGCCAGACAGAACCTGGTGCTCCAATCGGTAAGCGCCTTCGCGGTCCGTGATGGAAACTGGAAGCTCTGTGTTTGTCCCGGCAGTGGTTCCAAGATCAATTCGGACAACTCGAAGGGTAATGAACCTGCAC
>JAYGDH010000436.1:0-4622 GCA_046583055.1 Pirellulaceae bacterium
CCCTGCCGAATCACACCACGTCCCTCCAGTTTCAGGATACTGGCCGGTAGCGAGGTCGACACGCGAATAGCTTCCTCCAGCGAGATCAACTTGCGATCCAGCGCAAAGCGACGAATCTTGCGGGGAAACGCTCCATAAAAACGCGGATGCACCGGACCGTCACCGGGCAAGGCGATACCCGCATCGGTTGACGTGGCCGTCCAGGGCTGGGATGCCAGGGCCTCCACGTCTTTCTCCGACATAGAAAATCCTCGCAGTCGTGCTCCTCCGGGCCGTGTACGATCCCCTTGCAATTGTAGGCGAATTGCCATCTCCACCTCGTTACACTTATTAGCTTTGGCCAACTGGCTCAAGGTCTTCCCGACGAAATCCGCTTTGACGTGCTCCACGACCACAATATGATCGCCGCCACCACGCCGCATCATCTCGTAATAAATATCCCGGCGCAGGTCCGCAGCAATCTTCTTGTCGGCCAAGCCACCCTCCAGAAGTTCAGCTGGGGTCCGCTGGGCGGCACCGGCAATACGACTGGCAAGCCATTTGGGTATCAAGACAATTCTCCCGTCCGATCCACTGGTGTTATACGCATACTGGTCTGCGTAAAGCGTCACCCCACGTGCGCGAGCCTTGGAAATCATGTCGATCATCAATCGACTCGATCCCCAGAAATCCACACCTCGCGCCTTGATGTGAGTGGCTACCACGTTCACCCTGGTCTCCGCCGCAATCTCAATCAGCTCCTGGATGTTATCAATCATCGATGGCTGGGACGGGTTATCCTGGCTGGGGAAATACCACATCGGCCGACTGCCACTGCTACGCTCATGAACCACGTAAACCCCGTCGTAGGTTGTTAACTGCCCAATCAGTGCTTTCATCTCGGCAGGCGTGCTCCAGCGCCCGGGAACATATTCCAGTCCCGAGGTGATACCAAACGCACCCGCATCCATCCCTTCACGAATCAAGCGTCGCATCTCGTCGATTTCCGACTTCCTGGCAGGGCGCCGGTAGTCATCCTTCAGTGCTGCTCGACGAATCGTGCCATGGCCAATCATCTGGATGACATTCAGGCCAACTCCCAGCTTTTCCATCTCTCGACGCTGCGCGGCAATCGAAGCCGGGCCCCGTCCATCCTGGTTAATCACGACCGTGGTAATTCCCTGCGTCGCCAGGTTAGGAGCTGCTCGGCGCAGGGCATCGCTGGAAACCAACCCCTTGTCAGCATGACTGTGCAAGTCAATAAAACCAGGCGCGACCACCTGGTTGGTAACGTCAATGATTCGTGCGGCAGAACGTCCCGCGAGATCACCCACGGCGACGATACGGCCATCGGCAATCGCCACGTCAGCACGGAATTTCTTCTTCCCGGTACCATCGATCACCTCTCCACCGCGAAGCAGCAGGTCAAACGCATCGGTCGAGCGAGAAGCAGCGGTCGGCTTCTCGACCTTTCCCGTGGGGCGGGCGGCCAGGATTAACTTCAACAATTTACCGAAATCGCTCTTCAGGACACGCGTACCATCCTGGAAAGTATTCACACGATGTACCACGACCAGGTCCCACTCGGGAATCACCAGCAGGTAATGACCGCGGTATCCGCGGGCAGAAAAGGTTCCCGTGGGAAGCGACACATTTGGGAAATGAACCCCGTCCACCGCCACCCACCACATGTACCCATAGCCTCCCGACGTCGCTGCATCAGAATAGGACCGCGTGCTTTCCTGGATCCAGTCAGAGGACACGACTTGCCGACCTTGCCATTGACCCTCACGCAGTGCCAGCAACCCAACCCGGGCCAGGTCCCTGGCACTCAACTGAAATGGATAGGCTGGATGGACCGAGTCCTCACCCGTCACATAACGGGTGTGACGGGTGCGCACGAAATCCTGCATTTGCAGTGGTCCGGCCAGGCGTCGTTCAAATTCCTCGAACAGGCTACCACCGGTCAGGTTCTCGAAAATCGAGCAAGCAGCATTAAAATCCCAGTTATTGTAGTACCAGAAGGTGCCCGGGGGATGGGAACCTCGCTGGGGTCGCTTGGCGGCCATAGCTGCCGTCTCGTAAAGCGCCGGGTGAAAAACACCGGAACGAGCCTTCAGCAGATCTCCCAGGGTGGCTTGCTGTTCGGCTTCCGTCAACGACGGTTCGTTATCATTAATTCCCAGTTCTGCAAGTTTCTTATCCAGTGAAATGGTTCCCGCAGCCACATGGGGTCCGTAGACCAGGCTCAACAGGCTCTTGCGAATCGAATGACAGTTCAACGGCAGTGCCGTGGTGCCCCACTCATCAACCACCACGCCGTTGTGAACGATCATCAATGCCGCCGTGTCGAGCGTCCCGGACAACTCGCGGGCTTGCTGTAGCTTTTCACTCGACCAGCCCGCCTGTTCCGGTGAATCCAGCCGAGACCACTCACGCCCCGGATAACGATCCGCAGCATGTACCGGCGCAAACCCAGGCCAGCAAAGCAGGATGATGAACAACAATCGACCAAGCATGTTACTTGCCCTCTACAGGGAGTTCCAGAAACAATCACCCACCACCAGACAGGCCACGGTCCTGTTGTATCCATCATCGCTGTCGACATGACTCGCTGCAACACCCGGAACCTTTTAGTTGCCAGGATCCGCATTGATGATAAATTTTTCCAGTTCCCGTTCTAACGCATCCAGGTCTTTGATCTCGACCGCGGACCGTTTTCCCGTGAAACGGTGAGACATCGATTGGAGTGTCGCCACGAAGGCACGGGGCCCCGAGTTGCGTATCAATGACGTGGCCACTCCCAGTTGAAAACGGCCTTGCGGATAAATCGGCACTCCCAGCGATTCCAGGGACCAGAGATCCATTCTCACCTGCACCATGTCCTTCCGCTGTCGAGCCGGGCGGATAAACGGTTGGACGGAAACCGGTAACAATCCCGCCTGGGGTTCGTAGACCTCCAGGGTGACCCGACTGTTCCGAGGTGAATAGAGACCCCACGCCAACCAGTGATCAACAAGGCCCACGGGCTCCAGTAACGGCAACAGCAGGATAGCTACAAACAGGTAATTGAACCGGACTGCGCGCGATGAATCATCTGTCACTTGGTTCGTGGCAACCTCCTCGGACCCTGTCGGCCCACCAAACAACAGCAACACCTGCAAGACAAAGGAAAGATTCCAGGCCAGCACACCCGGCTGGTGATCCAATCCCAGGGGTCCCAGGATCAGTAGCAGTCCCAGGTGCATCGAGACCATCGCAACCAGCGCCAGCTTTCGCAGTTGCGGCACCAGTAAACCCACCGCGCCTAGAAGTTCCACGGCAGGAAACAGCCCAGAAACCAGTACGGGTAGCGGAGCCGGCCAACCAATCGATGAAATGCCAACCAGCTGGCAGCCGGCCTCCAGCAACTGTGGTCCCAGTGAATGCAGGAACTGGTAATCAAATTTCCCGAGTGCGGAAAACACGTAAACCGAAACAAGCAAGGCTCTCAACAAGGGCAGCGCCCTGGCAGGCGCACAACAGATCATCACCAGGGCAAACAAGAGGCACTGGTAAAACCACGGCTGCAGGCGGTGTTGATCGAGAGCAACCAGCAGGCAGGCGGCCAGCAGGAAACCGACCAGGGCCCAGCGTTGGTAATGACTCGAGGGTCGGATCAGCAGGATAGCCAGGCAACTTCCCACCAGCACCCCAAGTACTATCCAGTGAATCGCCACTGGCAGCGAGGCCAACAGACCCACCAGGGGAACACGGGGAAACACCGTTTGTGGAGTCCATAGTTTCCAGGTGACCGCCATCAACAGGCAAACTGTCAGGACCCAGAGTACCTGGACCTGGCGCCAGCGACGCAACGAAACCGGACCGAGGTCAAGGCAGGAAATCATCCTCTTTCTTACCACAGCCGAGCGTCTGAACCCAGATACTCACCACCGATTGCCCGAGAAATCCCGGTTCATCGTGCAGAAGCGTCCGGCAATACTCGCCAACGGGTACAGCGCAATGTATAAATCATCAGGACTGGCAGCAAACCCGCTAGAGGATTTCACATGATCTCTCGTTGCTCTCGATTTCTACCACGAATCGGTCTCTGTTTCCTGCTCGCGTTGAGCGGTGCCGCGGCACTACCGGGTGCCGACAAGCCATTTGATTTATTGATCCAGAACGCCCGTATTGTCGATGGCACGGGAAACCCCTGGTTTCACGGGGACCTGGCAATCCGTGGAGACCGCATTGTTGCCATCGGCCCACAACTCTCCGGCGACAGCAAGCAGACCCTGGATGCCACGGGACTGGTCGTGGCTCCTGGTTTCATCGATATCCATTCGCATTCTGATTACCTGCTACTGGAAGATGGGCATGCCCAAAGCAAGATCCGACAGGGCGTCACCACCGAGATCCTGGGAGAAGGATTTTCCGCGGGTCCGGCCCAGGGGAAACGCCCGGGTCGCCAGCTAACGGTCGGTAAAAAAACCTGGAAATGGACCACGCTGGAGGGATATTTTAAGGCCCTGGAAAAATCGGGCATGGCGACCAATGTCGGTTCCTACGTCGGGATCGGGGCGGTCTGGGAATCGGTCATGGGTAAATCCTTTGATCGACCGACCGAAGAGCAGCTGGTGGAAATGGAAACACTTGTGAAA
>JAYGDH010000452.1:0-7380 GCA_046583055.1 Pirellulaceae bacterium
CTACGGTGAGCCCCAGCCAACTGGTCCCGACCATCTCGGTCCGGTCGACGACCTGCTTGACCCGGAACTCTTCCGGCTCAGCTCCCCCCACACGGTTACTGAGGGTCTGACGCAGGAAACCAGTCGCCAGTTTCTGCTCCATGGTGGCGCCCGGAAGCAGGTCCCCGGCTAGTTGTTCGATCGTGAACTGGTCAAAGGGCATATTTTGGTTGAGCGCCCTCACCAACCAGTCCCGGTAGCGCCAAGCGACCGGGCGCTGCTGATCAGTCAAATAGCCATCGGTGTCAGCATAATGGCACAGATCCATCCACGGGCGAGCCCAGCGTTCGCCGTAATGGGGTGAGGCGAGCAAGCGATCGACGAGCCGCTGATAGGCGTCGGGCCGCCGGTCCTCCAGGAATTGGGTCACCTCTTGGGGCGTAGGGGGAAGGCCAAGCAAGTCGAGCGTAACACGCCGGATGAGGGTGACGCGGTCGGCCGCCGCTGATGGCCGGACCTTTTCCTGTTGCAGGCGGGCCTGGACAAAACGATCGATGCCGTTGCTGGTTTTTAGCTGTTCCACCGAGGCTGGAAAGGCCGGTCGCTGCAGGGGTTGAAAGGCCCAGTGCCTGGCGGCCTGCTCGGCGCGGGCCTTGGCGGGGGGGACAATTGTGTATTCGGCTGGCCAGCTGGCCCCCTGGTCGATCCAGGCAGCGAGCAGGTCAACCTCTTGCTGCGTGAGCGGTTTGAGTTTCAATGGCATCCGTTCTTCTGCATCGTCGGTCTTGAGTCGTCGCAGCAGCTCGCTTTGCTCGCTTTTGCCGGCCACGAGGACGGCCCCTGAATCGCCACCACGCCTGGTCGCTGCCGCCTGATGCAACCGCAGTCCACCCTCGGCTTTGGTGGCGCCGTGGCAGTTGAGACAACGCTGCTGCAGGATCGGCGCAACCTGGCGAACAAAATCGATTTCTTGAGGTTGCTGGCCGACTGCCGGTTTCCCCAAGAGGAGTGCCATTAGCGTCGCTGCCAAGATCGATTGCCAGCGGTTGGCAGCAGTGGTTGGTAGCGATCGCGGACAAATCGTCATCGGGCCTGGCCTGCAAGATTTACCTTAAGAGGAGAAACCACTTCACCCTGAAGAAGCAGGCTCTAGTTTACCGGATGGAGCCGGCAGTGGCGAATTGCGTGACCAGGTCGGACAAAGAAGCAGCAAAAAGGTCCTTACGGTTGGGCGGCTGGTGTGGGTTGGTTGCGCATCCGTTCGCCCCAGACCTTGATGGTCCTATCAAGGCTGCCGGAGGCGAGCCGCTTGCCATCAGGACTAAAGGCCAGGGCCGTCACTGGCTTGGAATGCCCCCGCAGGGTCAGCATCTCCCGCCCCGAGTCAGCAGCCCACACCTTCACCGTGTTATCCGTACTTGCCGATGCGACACGTTTGCCATCGGGACTGAACAGGACACAGTTCACGTACCCCGTGTGGCCCTGCAATGTCCGGATTTCCTGGCCGGTTTTTGAATCCCAGATTTTTACCGTGGCGTCCTGGCTCCCGGAAACAATTTTCTTTCCATCCGGGCTAAACGCAATACTGATTGCCCGTTCCCGGTGTCCCCGGCAGGTAAAGAGTTCCTCGCCCGACAAGACGTCCCAGACCTTCAACGTGCCATCGAGGGCGCAGGTGGCGAAGCGCTCGCCGTCCGGGCTGAAAGAAGAGTACCTGGTATGCCCAAAGCTGGTTCTGGTCAGTCCAAGCTCCTGGCCGGTTTGCACATTTACTCTTTTCAGTTGCGAGGAGGACCCTCGCAGCAGGCTCTTTCCATCAGGACTGAAAAGCAAGCTAAAGCCACCGTTTTCGAATTCACTCAAAACCTGTTTGCGCTCGTTGGCAATTTCCCAGAGAGTGACCGTGTCCAGGTCACTAAAGGCCAGGAACTCCCCATCCGGGCTGTAGGCAACCACTTCCACGGGACTCTTGTTTGTTGGCAACGTGCCAGCTTCCCGTTGAGCGTTAATATCCCAGAGCTTGACTGTTTGATCACGACTGGCCGAGGCCAGCTGTTTACCATCCGGACTGAAGTCCAGGGACGTGATCCACTGTTCATGACCTGACAAGGTCAGCACTCTCTCCTGCGTGAACGCATCCCAGACCTTGACCGTCCCATCATGACCGGCCGAAGCCAACCGTTTACCGTCCGGGTAAAAGGCCACGGCGGTAACCGCTCCGACATGTCCCTGCAACCTTAGCACTTCCTCTCCCGTTGGAATACGCCATACCTTCACCGCCCCGTCAGCGGAGGGTGCCGCGAGGAGTTTTCCATTCGGGCTGAACGATAGTGACATACTGCCACGCCCTGCACAGCCTCTCATGATCATCAGCTTCCGGCGACTGGCAACGTCCCAGAGCTGGACAACTTCTTCGCTACCGACGCCACCTGGACGCGCCTGTTCATAGTGCCGCGAAGCCAAATATTTTCCGCGTGGGCTCAAGGCAACACTTCGAACCAACATGGAAGGTCCATTGAACCCGCCGACGTAAACACCGGCATGATCATAGAGATTCAGGAAAGTAGATCCTCCCGCAGCCAGCAGGGTACCATCCAGGCTGTAACAAACACCGGTAACCTGCCCCTTGGGTCCAGTAATGGTCTTCGCGGCCTCTCCACTACCCAGGTCCCAGATCTTGACCGTTTGATCACCACTTCCTGAGGCCACGTGTTTACCATCGGGATGAAAAGTGACGCTGGTTACAAACCCTCGATGACCAGCAAGTGTCTGCAATTCCTTACCCGTCATGACATCCCAGATCCTGACCGTACGATCTTCACTCGCCGATGCCAGTCGCAGGCCATCATGACTAAAGGACAATCCGCGAATGGTTTTCTCGTGTCCTCGTAATGTTGCCTTCAACTGCCCCGTGTTCGCCTGCCAGATTTTTATCGCCTGATCTCCGCCTGCCGACGCCAGCCATTTACCGTCGGGACTGCAGACAACACCACCTACCGGACCGTCATGTCCTTGCAGGGTAATTGCCTCTCTCTTCAGGAGCGACTTCCAGTAGTGCCATTCAAAACTTTTCAATATCTCGTCATCCTGGAACTGATCGAGTGTTTGAGCGAGCCGTTTAAGGTTCCTTTCTTTCCAGTCAATCCGTGCCTGCAGCATGTAGGCGTGGTAAAGGTTTTGCTCGGCGATGCGGAGGTTGCGTCGAGCCTCCTCGGCGCTATCCCGGGCAGCAGTTGCCTCACGGTTCGCACGTTTCCGTTCACCCTCGGCAACCTGGAGATTACGAATAGCCTGCTTGTTACTGGACTGGGCACTGGCCGCTTCCTGGTTAGCACGTTTTCTTTCGGTCTCGGCCACCTGCAGGTTCTGCGTTGCTTTTTTCGTGGCACCATCGGCCTGCTGCCGCAAGCTTATTTCCTGGCGAGCATTCCGGGACTGCTGGACGGCCACCATTGTGCCCCCGATCCCCAAGATCAGCATCAACGTGGCTGCCGTGCCATAAAGGGCGGCCAGTGTCGGTTTTCGCCGACACCATCGCCAGGCCCGCTCCCACTGGCCAATCGGCCGCGCCTGGATCGGTTCTCCCGCCAGGTAACGCCCCAACTCCTCAGCTAACTCCCGGGCCGACTGGTAACGACGCCGGGGATCTTTTTCCAGGCACTTGAGAATGATCGTTTCCAGGTCCGCTGGCACACTCCCGTTGAGCGAGTGGGGGGCAACTGGCTCTTCCCCCAGGACCTGCAGCAGCGTATCGAGTGGCGTCTGGGCCTTGAACGGCGGACGTGCCGTCACCAGTTCATAGAGAATCGCTCCCAGCGAATAGACGTCGCTTGCTGGACCCACGGCTGCGGCGTCGGCACTCGCCTGCTCCGGTGGCATGTAGCTGGGCGTACCAAGCACCTGTCCCGTCCCGGTCAGGTCCGACTGACCTTCAATCCGCTTGGCCAGGCCAAAGTCTGTTACCCAGGGCTGGTTCTTCGCATCCATCAAGACGTTGTGTGGTTTCAAGTCCCGGTGCAGGATTCCCTGCTGGTGCGCATACTCGATCGCCGTGGCCACCTGGCTTACCAGCCGGGCCGCCTCTGCCATCTCCATAGGCTCCAGTACCGCCTGGTCGGCGAGGCTATGCCCCTCGATAAAATCCATCGAGAAATAGTGCTGTCCATCGATCGTCCCCACCTCGTAAATGCGGACAATACCCGGATGCTGCAAGTTGGCTGCTGCCTCCGCTTCGCTACGGAAACGGCGGACGTCTTCCTCGCTGGCCAATTGCCCGGCAAGAATCATTTTGAGGGCCACGATTCGATTGAGGCTAACCTGCCGCGCCTTGTAAACCACGCCCATGCCACCGCGGGCAATTTCTTCGAGCAGTTCATAATCCCCAAAACGCCCGCTGGCCAGGACCGGGGAAGGTGCCGTGTTGGAAGTGGTAATTTGCCGATACTGCGTGTTCTCTTCCGCCGAGAGATCAGAGTCGACCTGGGCCAGCTTCTCCTGCAACTGCGGTCCGTGATCGGGAAACCGCTGGAGGTATTCCTGGTGAAGCGGCTGGTCCCCCCAGCGCTGCCGTACCCGGTATTCTTCCAGCACCAGTTCCAATGACAATCTATCCGAGGAGCCCAGCTCCGGGTGTTGCCTGACATAGTCTTCCAGTAACAGGCGTTTTACACCTCCGTCGTTACCGGCAATCGTATCCTGTTCCGCAACCAGCGCCGTCCGTTGGGATTGGTCCTGCTCCTGCCAGCGGTATTCCAGGTCGAGCTTGATCAACTCCTCAAGCAATTGGCGCCGGCTCGCAACGGGCCAGTGCTGCCACTGGTCTGCATTTGCTGCCAGGAACCGACTGACCTCGGGTGTCTCTCCCGACTGCCAGGCCTGTTCGAACTGGTCACAAACCGTGTCCAGTTCAACTGTGGTTGCACGTGTCACATGTTCGTCGGAATTCACCACCGCAAAAAACTCCCTGGGATCGCACCCTGGCATCCCAAATCTACCAAGCCCGGCTAGGCAATCAGTTCCTTGATCACCTCGCCACCAAACTGGGAAAGTTGCTTGAATCGACCGCCGTGGAAATAGGTCAGCTTGTTATCATCCAGGCCCAGTAAATGCAGGAGGGTCACGTGCAGATCTCGGATCGGGTGCACCACTTCCACCGCCTTGGCACCGATTTCATCGGTTGCCCCCACCATGGCACCTCGTTTCACACCCCCACCGGCCAGGAACATGTTCATGGCATCAATATTATGCCCACGCCCCAGCGAGGTCACTCCTCCACGGTAATTATTGTCGGGAGTACGCCCAAACTCGCCCGTCCAGATCACCAGGGTCTCATCGAGCAACCCCTGGGCTTTCAGGTCCTTGATGAGGGCAGCTATCGGCTTGTCAACGCTCTTGATACGGGCCGAGTGTCCCCGCTGCAGGTAGTCATGGCTGTCCCAGCCACCGGAAAACACCTGGACAAAGCGGACACCTTGCTGCACCAGGCGGCGGGCCATGAGACATTGCTTACCAAAAGGAGCGGTAGCCGGATCGTCCAGGCCGTAAGCCTCGTGCACATGCTGGGGCTCCTGGCCAAGGTCAACGACACCCGGCACTTCCGCTTGCATGCGGAAAGCCAATTCATAACTCTCCATGCGGGAGAGCAACTGCCGATGTTGCGGATGGGCTGCCGCATGCTGACGATTGAGAATCGCCAACTGGTCGAGGCTGCGCCGCTGGTGCTGGCGTGTCTTGTAGGAGCGTGGGTTCAGGTCGAGAATGGGGGAACCCTGGCTGCGCAGCCGGGTGGCCTGGAAATGGGCTGGCAGGAATCCATTGCTCCAGTTCCCGGGTCCTCCCTGCGGCATGGCCAGTTCCGTCATCACGATATACCCGGGGAGATTCTGATTTACCGTTCCCAGGCCATAGGTGGCCCAGGCACCCAGGGCAGGATCTCCTCCCAGGCGATTCCCCGTATTCATGTGGTAGAGCGCCTCGGGATGATTGAGCGAGTCAGCCTGGCAGCCTCGATAGACACAGAGTTCATCAGCCACGGCCGGATCAGCCAGGTGCACAAACTGGTCACACATGTCGATCCCCGCATTGCCAACCTTCCGGGACTTAAAGGGGCTGCCGACGTAGAAACGCTTGCCGGTCGCCAGACCGGCGGTCCGTTCTGATTCACTGAGATGCTGCTGATTTAGCTTCGGCTTGGGATCAAACGTATCGACCTGGCTGGGGCCTCCTTCCATGAAGAGCATGATGACGGCCTTGGCACGAGCTGGCAGCATGGGCTTCCTGGCAGCCAAAGGGCTGTTTGCTTTTTCCGCTCCCTGCGTCTCCTGGCTCAACAGGTCTGTCAGCGCGACGGCCCCCAGGGAACTGCCCAGGCCGCACAAAAATTCACGTCGCGTGGAAAACATCGTCTTTGATCCGTTTTAAAAAGATCGCCCTGGCGGCAATCAATAGACATACATGAACTCGTTACTGTTAAACAACAACTGGCAGACATCTGCCAGTGCCCGGGTACTGGCAGCTACGTCCCACGGTTTCCGATCCGCCATGTAATCCTCAAAAACCGGGAGAACCTCTTCGTACTTGAACGGACGCCCGGTCAACTCCTCGACCAGGGAACGGGTGATGCGCGTGGGATAGGGAACCGGCAGCGGTTTCACTTTTTCATGGTGCTCGACCATCTCCCGGTAGTAGCCCAGCAGGGATTCACGCTGCTGGCGTGTTGGCAGCCGGCCGTAGGACCGCAAAAAGGCCCGGTTGATCTGTTTCTCCACCTCGTCGGTCTGTTTCTCCAGCATCAGGGCAAATGCTATCGCACGATCGGTCACCATGTCACTGTTGAGCAAGGTAAAGACCTGGGGCGTCACCGAGGGTGCGTTGCGAATTTCACAGGAAGTATTCGGGTTAGGCCGATCAAACACTTCCAGGAAGGGGTCGGCCTGGCCTCGCACCCGGTAGGTGTAGATCGTACGACGATTTCTCAGCCAGGGGGTTCGAGATGGCTGGTGCGCCGGCGCGATAGAAAACTGGATCATGCGTGGCTGCAGGGCCACTTCCATGTTGATCTCTGGCATGGCCGGCAAACCACCCACGCGTCGCGTTAGTTCACCACTGACCAGTAGCATGCTGTCCCGCACCTCCTCGGCCGTTAACCGCCGCGGCTCAAAATAGGCGAACAACTCATTGTTGGGATCCTGGGCATCGAGTTGCTTACGGCTCGGATGGGTACCCGACTGCTGGTAGGTCTCCGAGAGCATGATCAGTCGATGCACTCGCTTGATTTTCCAGCCATGCTCAACAAAATCGGACGCCAGCCAGTCGAGCAGCGGTAAATGAGTCGGCCTTTTGCCCGTGGTGCCAAAATTGTTCGGATTACCGGCAATCCCTTTACCAAAATGATAAAGCCAG
>JAYGDH010000486.1:0-2996 GCA_046583055.1 Pirellulaceae bacterium
CGTCGTCACCACACTCCTACGCAGGTCTTGCGCTCACGAGTACCGGCGGCGGGATCGCCAGTCGCGCGATGCGATCCAGAATCGCGGCGAACAGGCTACGTGTCACCGCCACCTCGGCCAGTTGAAAGAACACGTACTTCGAGTGCCGCGTGACCTTCGCACCGATCTTGATCAGCTTCTCCCGCAGCGTCGTCAGCGACCAATGCCGCACTGGTTTCGGCAAGGCCAGCCGCCGCAGGAAGTTGCCCAGGTTGTAAGCCAACGCGAACAGTTGCAAACGGGTCTGATTGTCTTTGAATGTGCGGCAGGAGAGCTTCGTCCATTTGACGGCGTTCTTGCCTTCCTTGATCCACTGCTCGGCGGTGCCCCGACCATTGTAGAACTTGACAACGTTCTTCGAGTGCTGGTTCAAGTTGGTCACGATGAAGCCGACACGCGGGAACAACTCGCCTGCGTGCCACTCGATCTTGGCCACCACGCGGCGCGCTCGCTGCCACGACTTCGCCTGATATTGGAAGCTATGGAAGAAGACCTTGGGCTTGTGGGAAGGTCGTCCGACTGGACGGGTGAGTAAATGTTCGATTCCCCGCTCCAGCACGGCATTGGACTTGATGCGAACGGCGTAGCGATAGCCTGCTTCCTCCAGCACACGATACAGCGCTGGAATGGCGAACGCCGCATCGCCGCGGAAGAACTTCGGAATGCTCAAGTGGCAATACCGTTCGATCACCGGCAGCAGCACCTTCCGCCAGTATTTGGCGCTGGCCTTGTTGCCGCGTCGGAGCATCGCGTACTCCAGATCACCATGCTGGTTGAACAGAAACAGCGGATGGTAACAGAGGCATGCAAAGTGCCCGTTGTAGGCCGTGCCTTGTTGTCGCCCGTAGGTCTCACTGACGGAACTATCCAGATCCAGAATGAGTTGTTTGAGCGGTCGTCGCCGGTGGACGTTGTCGATCCAGCGGCCGGAGAGATTCATCAGCGCCATGAGATTGAGCTTGCTGCTGAGCGTCTCGGTCTCGAACCGGCCCACTTCTCTGCTTGACGCCGCTTGCTTCTCCGGATGACTCGCCCTTCCGCCAACCACGTGGCGTAGCGCCGGGTCCACACACAACCGTTCGGCGTCGTTGACATCTTCGTAGCCTGCCAGTCGGCTGTAGATCGACTGACGCAACAACGGCACGAGTTGGTGTTGCTTGTTGCGGCCCTGGCGTGAATCGGTCAGCACATCTGCGCCCATTTCCGTCAGCCCGAGCGCTTCATCCAGTTCTCGGTAGGCCAGCAGCCCCGCGTCGCTGGTGACCTGGCTGCCGACGAACTTCAGCTTCAAGCGGCTGTCAAAACCGACCCGTAAATCCTCGTTTTGGCAGTCACCCATCGGGTTCCCCTATCGGCATGGCATGAATTGGCAGAATACCCTTGTTTTGCGGGGTGTAGCGCAAATCGCATGCCAAAGCGAAGGAAGTCATCTGGGAAATGCGGGTTAAGAACTCTTCGGCAAGCCGGCTTTCTAAAGCCTTGCACACGCCCCCTGCCAGAACCCTGCCAGAATCCTGGTTCTCCTCGGGGTCGTGGGGAGCATGAGCATCTCCTTGAGAAACCACCTGCGGCAGCTAAAAACCAGTGTTTTTGCACTTTTCTTTGAATTGCGCGCTGGTTAGCCGACCGCTTTACCGTGGTTAACTCTAGAGGGGCAAAGAAGACCTCTTACACCAGAAGTTAATTTTTACGGGAGAAACCACGATGTCATTTGCAACGACTCTGTTAGACGGTAATGTCGCACTGGGAATCGTCCTGATCGTAGCCGCATACTTTGTGATCGGTTTCCTGGCATCGATATTAGTCACCCTGGCATTTGTTCCGCAGAACCAGTTTAGCTTCGATTGGCAGTTGATACGGTCATCCTTGGTTGTCAGCGTTGGCTGGCTGGCCGTTTCGGCCTTTATCGTGGCACTCTGCTTCTGCCACGAGGCGGTCTTATCTTATCTTTCCGGCGCCCTCGGCATGCAGGACCTGCTCACGCCCGTCCTCTACTGGTGTCTGCCAGCCGTCGCCTTCTGCCTAATGATCGTTCTGACGATGTGGGTCTGGACTTGGGATGTTTTAACAAGCTTTTGGTTCGTCTTGTGCCTGGGGATCGTCTCCAGTTGCCTGGTTGGAGCACTGGGGCAGATGACTTACCTTGGATCCTGAGGTCATGGACCGCGACCTGGTATTTGAGATCGTTACTTCTGATCTGCCGCGTCAAGCTTTCGGGGTCGTCCGTCGCGTAGCATATGAAATCCGAAACCATCGCTAGCCAGCCACTTGCCGTCCGGACTGAAGCTGATCCCATGGACCCCAGCAAGATGGTCGTTAAGCGTAATTAGGTTTTGCCAGGTGGTCGTGTCCCAGAGATGAACCATGCCATCCCAGGCACAACTGGCCAGCCGGCCACCGTCGGGGCTGAAGGCCAGATCCTTCAGTTGATCATCGTGGGCCTTTAGATTAAAGAGCTCCTTACCCGTTGTGACATCCCATCCGATCAGGCGACCAGTTGCGTCTCCTACTACAAGTTGACTGCCATCCGGGCTGAAAACAACTGACTCCAGAATGTAACCGCTCGTTGGTTTTAGAGTGGACAATTCCACACCGCTTCTTGGATCCCAGAATCTTACTACGTTATCGTAACCGACGCTGGCGACTTGGTTGCCGTCAGGACTGAAGGCCAAATCCTGCAACTCGCGGCGGGTGTGTCCACGAAAGACGCTTATCGATCTACCCTCGCTGGCATCCCAGACACGAGCGGTTCCGTCCCAGCTGGCCGAAGCGATCAAGCTCCCATCGGGGCTGAAGGCCACATCCAGGACGCGCTCATCGTGTCCGTCGAGCGTGAGGATTGCCTGTTGGCTGCGGAAATCCCAGAGGCGGACCGTTTTGTCATAGCTGCCGGAAACCAGTTGCTTTCCCGATGGAGAAAACATCAGAGATGAAACTCCGTTAAGATGTCCTGACAA